>JALLOM010000043.1 GCA_027717865.1 Acidobacteria bacterium AH-259-O06
TGAATCGCTAAGGCAGGCTCTCGCGTAGGCTGCCAACGGCTTTGGAGTTGGGCCCGTAAATAGGTGATATACAAGAGGAGTGAGACAAGTGGAAAAAATTGCTGTGGGAATCTTGGGTGCCACCGGGGCGGTGGGACAAAAGTTCATCTTAGTTTTAGCTGATCATCCCTGGTTTGAGATCCGAGAATTGGCTGCCTCCGAACGGTCATCCGGGAATCGGTACGAGGACGTGGTGGCCTGGAAACAATCGGTTGCCATGCCGGAAAAAGTCCGTGGCATGATGGTGAAGGATTGTGAAGCGAACCTCGAATGCAGGATCGTTTTCTCCGGTCTCGACTCCTCCGTAGCTGGAGAAGTTGAAACGGCATTCGCTGGAGCGGGTTACTGGGTATTTTCCAATGCCAAAAACCATCGCATGGATCCAGACGTTCCGCTGGTCATCGCCGAACTCAACCCTGAGCATCTGGACATCATCCCCTATCAGCAGAAAAACCGAGGTTGGCAGGGTGCCATTGTCACCAATGCCAACTGTTCGGCAATCGTCCTGGCCCTTTCCATCGGTCCGCTTCAGAAGGAGTTCGGGTTGAAGGCGGTTCACGTGGTAACCTTTCAGGCCATCTCTGGTGCCGGCTATCCTGGCCTTCCTTCACTGGATATCTTGGGTAACGTCATTCCTTTCATTTCCGGCGAAGAAGAAAAAATCGAAACTGAAACGCAGAAGATTTTGGGCAGGCTGGGAAAAGACAGCTTTCGGCCGGCCGATTTCACCGTCAGCGCTCACGCCAATAGAGTCCCCGTTGAGGAAGGCCACCTGGAATGTGTTTCAATTCGATTGGGGGAGAAGGCTTCAGTGCAGGAGGTGGTTCGTTGCTGGCAGCAATTTGCTGGAATGGCACAAGAATTGAATCTTCCCTCGGCGCCCAAACAGCCCGTGGTGGTCTTTTGCGAGAAGGATCGTCCCCAACCTCGTCTGGATGTCTGGAAATACAAGGGGATGAGTGTGCTGGTGGGGCGGGTTCGCTCCTGTTCACTGTTTGACATCAGGTATGTCGTGCTTGGACACAACACCATGCGAGGGGCGGCAGGAGCTTCGCTGTTGAATGCGGAACTGGCGCTCAAAAGAGGCATGCTTGATTAAGCGCAATAGAGCAGACGCGCTTCGCGCGTAGAGCAAAAGAACAAAAGGGCAAAAGAGCAATAGAGCGGAGCACAGCACCACAGCACGAAGTCACGAAATCACGAAGTCACGAAATCCATGATCGTCATTAAATTCGGCGGCACCTCCGTGCAGGATGCACCGGCTATGGTGCGGGCCATCCAGGCAGTTGAAAAGCAACTTAACAGAAAACCCGCCGTGGTTCTTTCGGCCATGGGTAAAACCACGGACAAGCTGTTGAAGATTGCCGAAAAGGCTCATAGAGGTGAGGTGGAGGCAGCGCGTGGGATCAGTCGGGATTTGAAGGGGCATTACCTTCGAGTCGTCCGAGAATTGTTAACCGGGACACGGCTGCTGAAAACAGAGGATCGACTGGGTGGCTACTTCGAAGAAATTTCAAACATCATTCAAGGCTTGTATCTATTGGGTGAGTGCACCCCACGCAGCAGGGATGCGATTGCCTCTTTTGGTGAGCGCATGAGCAGCTTGATCTTTGCTGAAACACTCGGCGAAAAAGGACATCCCGTGGCCTTGTTAGATTCTCGAGAGTTCATCCGAACAGATGACGATTTTACGCGGGCTGCGGTGCTTGAAGAGGTCTCTTTTCCGAAGATCCGCGAGCAGGTTGCCCCGCCGCTGGATGACGGTAGGCTTGTTGTTCTACCAGGTTTTGTTGGCTCCACCGTCAACGGGATTACGACCACTATTGGGCGCGGAGGCTCCGACTACACGGCTTCACTAGTCGGGGCCGCGCTCCAGGTCAAAGACATCCAGATCTGGACCGATGTGCCTGGAATTCTAACAGCCGATCCTCGAATTGTGTCCGAGGTTTACAAGATCAAAGCGATTTCTTTTAGTGAGGCCTCTGAATTGGCTTACTTTGGTGCTCAAGTGCTTCATCCGAGCACGCTGATTCCGGCCGTTTCTCGCAGTATCCCGGTTCACGTCTGTGATTCTTCCAAAATTGATCAGATCGGTACGCTTATCTCGGCGAGCTCCATTCCTTGCCAAACACCCGTGAAATCCCTTGCATGCAAGAAAGGGATTACACTGCTGAATATCCACTCCACGCGCATGCTCCTGGCCTATGGTTTTCTACACCGGATCTTTGAGGTTTTCGATCGGCGCAGAACGGTGGTCGATGTCGTGGCCACATCCGAGGTCGATGTCTCCCTGACCATTGACTCTGAGGCGAATCTGCAGGCCATTTTAAATGATCTACGAGCTTTCGGCCGGGTTGACGTGGAGCCGAACGTCGCCATTATTTGCATCGTGGGGGACAACCTCCGAAACACTCCAGGTGTTGCTGCTCGAATATTCCAGGCACTCGATGCGATCAATGTGCGAATGATTTCGCAGGGCGCGTCTCACATCAACGTGACTTTTATTGTGCAAGAAGACAAAATGGAAGATGCGGTTCGGCAGCTGCACGATGAGTTTTTTGCGGAGCCCGATCCGCAGCTTTTCGAAGCGATTTCGTGAGTTCGTGCCTTCGTGAGTTCGCGCGTGCATTCGTGCTTTGGTGCTGGGACGCGGTAGTTTACCTCACGACAGCACGAAAACACGACAGCACGACAGCACGAAAAACCATGCGAGTTACACTGATAGGCCATGGCAAAATGGGAAGGATGGTGGAGAAAGTAGCGCGCGATCGCGGCCATGAAATTGTTCATATTCTTAACAGTCAGAATCATCCGCCAGGTAGCGAATTTTCTGGAGAATGGGTGAAAATCACCGACACGCTGATCGATTTCTCAGTGGCAAATGCGGTGCACTCCAATGTCGAAGGTGCCCTTCGTGCAAAGATCCCAATTGTGGTGGGAACTACTGGTTGGACTGAACACTTAGACAAGATCCGCACAATTGTGGAAGCGGATCAAGGCGCCTGCATTTACTCGAGCAATTTCAGCATGGGTGTTCAGGTGCTCTTTTATCTTACACGGCGGGCTGGAGAACTCCTTTCCCGTTTTCAAGATTTCCATCCTTTTGTCGTGGAGTCTCACCACGCTCACAAAGTGGATGCTCCCTCTGGAACGGCTCTTACCTTGCGCCGGATTCTCGAGGAATCCTACCGCTCGAACATATCGGTGTCGAGCCTTCGGGCCGGTTTCTTCCCCGGGAATCATACGGTAGGATTTGACTCACTTTTTGAGACTTTAACGCTGGAGCACACGGCACGAAGCCGGGAGAGTTTTGCCGGAGGAGCGCTTTTCGCTGCCCAGTGGCTCCAAGACAAAACAGGCTTCTACAGCTTCGAAGAAATCCTATTTGGTGAAGAACATGACTAATCTAAGAGGTTGTGGCACAGCACTGGTGACTCCTTTTAATTCTGATAATCAGGTCGATTTAGAAGCCTATCGGGAAATCACCCGCTGGCAGATCGACTCCGGGATCGATTTTGTGGTTCCCACTGGGACGACCGGAGAAAGCGCCACCTTGGAGGAGGAGGAATATCGTGCCGTAATTCGTACCTGTGTCGAAACGGTCTCCGGCTCCATTCCAGTAGTCGCCGGCGCAGGAACCAACCATACGCAACACGCGATTCACTTGTCTCGCATCGCTGAAGAGCAAGGAGCGGACGCCGTCCTTTCTGTTACTCCTTACTACAATAAACCGACCCAGGAAGGTCTCTTTCGACATTTTCAGAAGATTGCTCAAGCGATTAGCATACCCGTCATTTTGTATAACGTACCGGGACGCACGGGAACCAACATAACGTCTGAAACGACGCTTCGTCTGGCCAACGTCGACAATATCGTTGGTGTCAAGGAAGCCAGTGGAAGTCTCGATCAGATTATGGAAATCCTGACTGACCGGCCCCCTGAATTTTCCGTCCTTTCCGGCGACGACAACCTTGCTTTTGCGGTGACATCCCTGGGTGGGGACGGTGTGATCTCAGTAGCCAGCAACTTGATTCCTGCCGAAATGTCTCGAATGATTGACCTGACTCGTCATGGAAAAATGGAAGAGGCTCGGAAAATTCATTATGAGTTTCTCTCCCTGATGAACCTAAACTTTGTGGAGTCCAATCCTATTCCCGTCAAATACGCACTTTTCCAGATGGGCAAGATCCAAGAAGTTTATCGCCTTCCCTTATGTCCGCTGAGCGAAAGTAACAAACGGAAGATGGATCAAGAGCTTCAAAAGCTGAAGTTGGTCGGCTCCCATGATTGAGACGATCGAGAGGCTTTATCAAAAAGATAAGTTTGAAGCAGAAGATCGCCGCACACTGGAATCCTTTCTGGATCAGCTGGACAGTGGGGAAATTCGGGCTGCTGAAAAGGTTGAGGGCCAATGGAAAGTGAATGGCTGGGTCAAGAAGGGAATCCTGGTTGGCTTCCGCATGGGTGTGCTTACCGATCGATCCATCAATGAGCACTTCCAGTTTTTTGATAAGGATACCTTTCCACTAAAATCTCTCCATCTCAATTCGGGGGTTCGTTTGGTCCCTGGGGGATCTGCCATCCGGCGCGGAGCCTATGTGGCTTCAGGGGTCACCTGTATGCCACCAATGTACGTCAATGTCGGAGCTTACGTGGATGAAGGCACCATGGTCGACTCGCACGCCCTGGTCGGTTCATGTGCTCAGATCGGAAAATGCGTTCATTTGAGCGCCGCCGCCCAGATCGGTGGGGTGCTGGAGCCTGTGGGAGCTCTTCCCGTGATAGTTGAAGATGAGGTTCTAATTGGAGGAAATTGTGGGATCTACGAAGGAACGATTGTGCGGCGCGGTGCGGTCTTGGCAGCGGGAGTAATTTTAACGCGCGGAACCCCGGTTCACGACCTGGTTAAGGAAACAGCATACCGTGCGGACCAAGAGCGACCCCTTGAGATTCCCGAGGGTGCGGTCGTCATTCCCGGCACTCGCCCTATTTCTTCCGGCTATGGCAAGACTCAGAGACTTTCCCTTTACTCTCCCATAATCGTTAAGTACAGGGACTGGAAAACTGAGAAGTCGGTAAGGCTTGAAGAATGGTTGCGGTGACTGAGGAGTCAGAAGTCAGGAGCCAGGAGCCAGGAGTTTAATTATCAGTGGAAATCCGCTCAGATCCGTGTGATCCGTGATCCCAGAACTCAAAACTCAATAGCTCAACAGCTCAACAGCTCAACAGCTCAATAGCTCAAAACTCAAAACTCAAATCACCGCTCAATAGCTTAATAAGGAGGCGAGGGGAACAAAGCTGTGCCCTACCGATTTGCTTCACGCTTAGACGACGTCGGTCTTTCCATGATTCGCCAGATCATGCTGAAGGCTGAGAATTGTGTGAATCTGGGGATCGGTGAACCCGACTTCTTTGCGCTCAAAATTGTACGTCAAGAAGCTCATCGAGTGCTTGATGAGGAAAAGGTCGGCTATTCGCCCACGGCGGGGCTGGCGGATCTGTGTGAAGAAATCCGACGCTACCATGGCAGCTTCCCCGATCACTCTGCCTGTGTAACCAATGGCAGCCAGGAGGCCCTGTTCGATCTACTGTTTGCGCTGATCGAGGAGGGGGATGAGGTCCTGGTCCCCAATCCTGGATTTGTCGCCTATCCTATAGTAGTGAGCCTGGCAGGAGGAGTGCCTGTTGAATATCCACTCAGGCGCGAGAACAATTTCCATTTAACAAAAGGCGACATTGCGCCCCTTGTCAGCGGCCGCACCCGTGCCATTATTCTCGTTTCCCCTTCTAATCCCACGGGTCAGTGCCTCACACTTGAGCAGTTGCAGTTCGTCACCCGCGTAGCTGAGGAAAGAAACCTGGTGGTGATCAGCGATGAAATCTATCGCGAGATCTACTACACCGAGGAAAAACCACCTACGATTGCCGATGTGACGGATCGAGCCGTGATTTTGTCTGGCGTGTCCAAAATGGCCAGCATGACCGGATGGCGTATCGGCTGGGCCTGTGGCCCTGAGGAGATTATTGAGAAATTGACCGTGATGCATCAGTACAACTCCTCTAGTGCTTCCACTCTGGCACAAAGAGCCGCTTTGAAGGTTTTTACACAAGAGGGTCGAGTGGCCGTGGGGCGACAGCGCAGGCTTCTGGAGGTCAACTGTGATTTGGTCTGTTCCTGGGTGGAACGAGAGCTGGGTAGGCCTTATGTTCGGCCTCAGGGAGCCTTTTATTTGATGCTTTCGGTCGAGGATTTGAAGCGCGACAGTTTTGCAGTCAGCCTGGAGCTTCTCAAAGACGGGGTTGCTACTATTCCCGGCTCCGCCTTTGGAAGCGAAGGGGAGGGCTTCCTGCGTCTGTCCTTTGCCTGTGAGCGAGGCAAAATTGCGGAAGGGATGGCCCGGCTAAAAAAGGGCTTGGAACGCCTGTCTGGAAAAGGTTGAAAGGTTGGAAGGTTTCAAGTTTCAGGTTCCAGCTTTCAGGTTCCAGGTTTCAGGTTTCAGGTTCCAAGTTCCAGGTTCTCAGTTTTCAGTTTTGAGTTGTGAGCATTCTGGATTCTGACTCCTGACTCCTGACTTCTGACTCCTGACTCCTGTCTCCTGTCAGCTGTCAGCCGACCCGTTGTTCCTCTAATTGTAATCGCAACCTCCATTTACTGTTCGCTCCTTGTACATTTGCGGTATCATAAAGGAAACATGTCAGCAGCGAGTGAAACCTCAGGAGAAAAAAGCCGCCTTAAAAGTGAAGAAAACGGGGAATAGGGCGACGGAAACCACCTTGGCGATGGAGAAAACCATTCCGGCAGCAGAAAATAGCGCTCCGGCAGCACAGATAATCAAAAGGCCTATTATCACGCTGATCACTGATTTCGGGGAAGGGTATTACGGTGGTGCCGTGAAGGGAGCCATTCTCGACATCTGTCCGGATGCCCACATTATAGATATTACCCATGATATTGGCTCCTATGACGTTTTGGGAGGCGCCTTCACACTGCTTTGCACTTATCCGTATTATCCCAAGGGGAGTATCCACGTCGTGGTGGTCGATCCCGGCGTAGGTTCAGGGCGGCGCGGAATTATCGTATCAACCAAAGACTATTACTTCGTGGGTCCCGATAACGGGGTCTTTTCATTTGTCTTCAACCGCGAACCAGTGGAGGACGTCATCTCGATCGATTCGCCAGGGTACTTTCGTAAACAAGTTTCCGCCACCTTTCATGGGCGTGATGTGTTCGGGCCCGTGGCCGCTTGGCTGGCGAAAGGGACTGAGCTCGACGAGTTCGGTGAGAAGATCCAAGATTATACGGGTACGGCCTTGCTGCCCGTTGAACAAGTGGGGAAAAACCGGCTGGAAGGGATAGTCATCCATGTGGATAAGTTTGGGAACGTCATCACCAGCATGTCTCCGGACCAGGTCTTTGATTTACTGGGTGAGGCAGGTGTCCCCAAGTTTTTCTTGAATGGTCAGGAAATCAGTCACCATTGCCGCTTTTATGCGGAAGCTGCCCGGGGTCAGATTTTCTCACTTGTGGGAAGCAGCGGCTATTATGAAATTGCGGCACACAGAAAACGGGCTGCCGATATTTTGGGGGTTGAGCGCGGCGCAAAGGTGGAGTTAGAACTGGTCAAAGATTGAACTCTTCTGAATTCTGGATTCTGAATTCTGGCTCCTGGCTCCTCCAAATATGATCCGAATCGGTCCAGCAGGATGGAGTTACCGAGATTGGGAGGGGGTGATCTACCCTAAGCAGGCGCGGCTCGATCAGCTCAGATATCTTGTTCAATTCTTTGACACCATTGAGATCAACACTACCTTCTACCGCCCTCCCACAGCGAAGGTTGCCCAAAGCTGGGTTCGACGTACCGAGCACAATCCGAATTTTCGATTCACTCTAAAGCTGGGACGGAACTTTAGCCACGAAAGAGAAGACATTGACTCTGGTGAGGTGAAGGAATGGAAGGAAGGGGTGACTCCCCTGAACGAGGGTGGAAAGGTAGGAGCTGTTCTCGTTCAATTCCCTTGGTCTTTCAAAAACAACCAGGAGTCGCGCCAATATTTGGTGAAGGTGCTTGAGACATTTTTAGAGTTCCCATTGGTGGTGGAATTTCGCCACGGATCTTGGGACCAGCAGGCGGTTCTCGATTTTCTTCGTCAGCTCGGGGTAGGCATCTGCAACATCGATCAGCCGTTGATTGGAAAGAGCGTCAAGCCTGGCTCACATGTGACTTCCAGCATTGGCTACTTTCGATGTCACGGCCGCAACTATCGCGACTGGTTTCGTAAAGAAGCGGGACGGGACGATCGTTATAACTATCTTTATAGCCAGGAGGAGTTGGACGAGCAAGCGGAGCTTGTCAGTGATATGGAAGAGAAAGTGCGAGATGTCTACGTGATTTATAACAATCATTTCCGAGGGCAAGCGGTGGTAAATGCGCTGCAGCTTCGGCGCCGTGTGGAAGGCAAGGCGCAAGAGGTCCCCGAAGCTGTTTTGAACAGCTATCCAGAGCTATGGGATTAATGAGGAATGACGAATGGCAATCAGGAGTCAGAATTCAGAATTCAGAAGAGTTCAATAGCTCAAAACTCAGAACTCCAAACTCGAAACTCAAGACTTCCCTATCGCCTGCCGGAGGGCCTCGATAGCCAGATCAACCCCGTGCAGCTTGTGAGAAGGCAGTCCCCCTAAGTATTCCAAAATTGCTTTTCGGGTCAGTTGTTGAACCTCATTCAGGGTCCTGCCTTTGCACAGGACCGTGACGGCGGCCGATGCAGCGAGGGCACCGGGACAGCCGAAGGTTTGAAACCGGCAGTCGCAAATAACGCCGTTTTCGACTCTCAGATAAAAATGGGTGATGTCCCCGCAGACGGGATTTTCGACCGAGGAGGTGTGAGTGGCGTTCGCCAGAGTGCCCCGGTTTGGCAACTCTGTAATAAGCTGGCGGGCTTTTTCACTGTACAAAGCAATTACCCAGCCCGATACAGAGGAGACACCTCGCGCATGCGCTCCACGATTCCTGGCAAAATTTGCAAGACGTAGTCGACGTCATTTTTCGTGTTCATGCGGCTCAGACTGAATCGGATGGCGGAGTCACGCAGTTTCTGATTACCTCCCAGTGCAGTCAACACATGTGAAGGTTCCACCGTGCCGGAGGAGCACGCTGAACCGGTCGAAACTGCAACGCCTTGAAAATCAAGGGAGATAAGCAAGGCTTCTCCTTCAACGGAGCGGAAGCTGATGTTCGTCAGATGTGGCAGCCGTTCCGTCCTGGATCCGTTCACAACCGTATCGGGAATCTGCTCAAGAATACCCTTCTCCAGCTTGTCGCGCAGTGCCCGGACTCGGGTGTTAAAGGCCTCTAATGCTTCATTGGACAATTCGCATGCCTTTCCTAGGCCCACAATCCCGGGCACGTCTAAGGTTCCTGCGCGGCGGCTGCGTTCATGGGAACCTCCAAAGAGCAGAGGATTCATGGATACTCCACGCCGGATATAAAGCGCACCCACGCCCTTGGGGCCATGCATCTTATGTGCCGATAAGGAGAGTAAGTCGACACTGAGTTCCTCAACGTTCACCCCGATCTTTCCGACCGTTTGAACCGCATCGGTGTGAAAGAGAATCTTTCGTTCCCGTGCCATGGCAGCAATGTGCTCAATGGATTGAATGGCACCGATCTCGTTGTTGCCGTGCATCACCGAGATGAGTATGGTTTGATCATCAATAGCCTCTTTGAGCTTGTCTAAACGAACCATCCCCTTGCGATCCACCGGGATGTAGGTGATGCAAAAGCCTTCCTTTTCCAGCTGCTCGCAGGTACGCAGGATAGCCGAATGTTCGATGGAGGTGGTGATAATGTGATTACCTCGCGACTGGTGACGCGCTGCCACTCCGCGAAGGGCCGTATTATCGGACTCCGTCCCGCCGCTGGTGAACAGAATCTCATTGGGCCGAGCCCTAATCAAGTCTGCTACCTGACCTCGCGCATCTTCCACCGCGCAGTGTGCCTTCTGGCCGTAAGTATGAATCGAGGCGGCATTGCCAAAGTCCTCAACATAATAAGGTCTCATGGCCTCAAAGACCCGGGGATCAACCGGAGTTGTGGCATTGTTGTCGAGATAAACTTGCCGCATCTTCATTCAATGATATCATCGCCAAAGTTGAGCCGCCAATTTTGTGATCATAAAGCCACGAGCGCGCGCTTGAGCCGGTGGGGGATATATAAACCGGCTGCATTGGAGTGGCAAAACTTGACAGCGCGCAAGGCCAATCTTATATTAGTAGCGAGACGAGCAAAACGGATTTAAGCAATGTGTTATCAATAGGTTGTGCTTAAACCGGTAGCCGTCAAATACTATAGTATTAGTAGCAGTAACAAGAAACGCACAAGACAGTGATCATTGTAAGAAGCGTCGAAGAAGGAGGTAAAAAGATATGAATTTAGTAAGGTTCAATCCCTTTTGGGAATGGCGAGGGGTTCCGTCCCTAATGGACAGAATCTTTGACGACACTTTCAGCCGCTTTTTTGAAGACACGGAAACAAGCTTTACCGGCGAATTGTGGTCTCCGGCGGTAGATGTCTCCGAGACCAATAAGGATATCGTGTTCACCGCTGAGTTTCCTGGATTTGAAAAGAACGAGATTGACATCACCGTCGATGATGGTCGTCTGATCATCAGCGGCGAGAGGAAGTTCTCGGATGAGGGAGAGACGAAACGACATCGGGTTGAGCGTTGGTATGGGAAATTCTATCGTAGCTTCCTGTTGCCGAAGTCGGTAGCCGCCGAAAAGATTTCCGCCAAGCTCAAGAAGGGAGTGCTGACAGTGACGCTGCCGAAGAAAGAGGAAGCGAAACCGCGTCAAATCCCCGTTTCGGTCAGCTAATTCCCGTGCGGTTGTCCCGAAGTTCCAACCTCGGGACTTCATCATAGATCAGGGGTGGGAGCCAGTCTCCCACCCTTTTTCTTTTGCTCTTTTGCTCTGCGCGCGAAGCGCGTTTTATTCCAGGGCAATAATGTCAATTTCGACATCCAGACCTTTGGGCAGATTGGCGGCCTGAATGGTGGTCCGGGCTGGCGGTGCCTCTGTGGGGAAATAAGTCGCGTAGACTTGGTTCATGGCTTCAAAGTCCTGAAGGTCTCGCAGATACACCGTGCACTTCAGGGCTTTATCCATGGATGATCCAGCTGCTTCCAGGATGATCTTCAGATTTTCAAGAGTCTGCCGGACCTGAGCCTGGATGGAGTCTCTCACGATTTCTCCAGTCTTGGGGTTTACCGGGATCTGACCGGACACGAAGATTAGACCATTGGCACGAATGCCGGGTGAATACGGTCCCGCCGGGCGAGCCCCTTTTTCAGCGTCAATCCGTTCTTTCATCCTCACCTCCCTGGTAGAATTCAGAATCCAGAATACAGAATTCAGAATACGTATGCAGGCGTTGCAGGACTGGAGACCGCAGTTCGTCTGGTTCAAGCTTCAGAGATATTCTTGCCGAGAACCTCGTCCGTCCCCATTGCAGGGCTGGAGACCGCAGTTCGTCTGGTTCAAGGGCTCTCAGCTTGTTCGTACAGAAGAAGTCGCGTATTCTGGATTCTGGATTCTGGCTCCTGACTCCTGGCTCCTGACTCCTACCTCCTGACTCCTTCTCACCATTTCTTTCTGGTAGAATACAGCCTTCTTGGCGCAGCCGGGGTAGCTCAGTCGGTAGAGCAGCGGACTGAAAATCCGCGTGTCGGCGGTTCGATTCCGCCCCCCGGCACCTTTTTTTCCCTTTATTAACAGTGGCTTAGCTTTTGTCGCCGAGTTCCGATATGTGAACCACGATTTTCGTGTTTCCGTTTTGTTTCCTCTTCACGCGGTTTTCTTCTTGGCTCTACCACCTTCTAGGACTTTAAGGATCTTCTTAGCCGAGTACGTGGGGGAGAACTGAGCATAGTACTTTTCGGTGGTGACAACGCTGGCATGACCTAGGACCTGTTGGATGTCGTGCATGTCGGCCCCATTTTCCGCGAGGTTGATCGCGTAATGGCGACGGAGGTCTTTGACCTGGATCTGTGGCAATCCTGCTTTCTCTCTGGCTTGCTCCCAGGGTTTTCGGCAGTCGCACCAACGGTGCTTGCTTTTGAGGCTGTAGAAGACATAAGGACAGCCCTCAATAGGTGGCAATGCATTCACAGCTTCAATAGCAGATTCGGTAAGGGGAACATACCAATACTTCCGTGACTTGGTGTTGTCACTGAACACTACCATTCCTGATTCTTCCTGTATTTGCCAGTGCTGCACCGATAGAGCTTCTTCACGTCTGCAACCTGTTTCTCGAATGAAGATGAATATTGGTCGGCAGTCTGGGCGTACCGCATCGATCACTTGCTGAACTTCCTGATCACTGAATCGTGGACGTTGCTTTTGTTCAACCCTAAGCTTCTTGAACTTCTCCGTTCGATTTGACTCGATTACTCCAATTTCCACCGCGTATCGGAGTAGATGCTTGATGGTAGCGAGGTCTTGGTTGATTGTTGCGTCAGAGACCCCTTGGTTCTTCCGCCATCGCATGTAGTTATGCAGATTCGCAGGAGTAATTGCTTCTAGTTCGATCTTCCCCATGCAACTGTTTAGTGCCTTGAGCGAGGTTAGTTTTCGCTGCCAAGCCCTCTTCTTATTCCGGACTTTGGCATACCCTTCGATGTACGTCTTTGAGAACTCCTCCAAGGTGACTGCTCCACGATCTCTCAACTTCAACTTCTCTTTGAACTCCCGCCAGCTTCCATCTGCGATTGAAGCATTGATTCTGTCTAGGAGCTGCTTCGCTTGAGTCCGATTGGCACACACTCTTGTCGTACGAGTTCCATCCGGCCAGCGTTTATCACAAACGGTCTGTCCTCGATATTTTCTAACTCCCATTATCCAACCTCCTTTCCTGGGTTCGAGGACAGGTCGGACCAAGAGCATTATATTGTGAGAGGAGTAAGCTCTCCAAAATATTAATTTGTGAACTCACTTATTACCTCCTTGTTGACAGCGTCCGGCAGCTTCTCAATAAATTCATCCAACCATTCCTTGCAGTAAATCCGATCTCCACTGGGGAGAATCTTGGCTCGAATGAGGCCCAAAGCGGTGTACTTGCGCAAGGTATTCTTAGATAGGCCCGTATAGTCAGCAGCGGTGGAGATTTTGAAATAGAAGCGCTGCGGCACCTCGATGATCTCTATTCTCTTGATTTGTTTATCTAGCCTCATTCTTTTTCTCGTGTCCTCGCCCCTGCGGGGCTGCGGGGAAACTCTCTATCCCGACGATAGGCAAGCTGCGCTGAAGTTTCATCCCTCGACGGTCCTCTGTTTTGGTCGGTCCAGTCATCGTCGGTCTCAGATGAGAGGTTTCCAATCTCCTCAGAGCTGAGAATTGAAACTGCCGTGCCAAAGCGGTTCCGTCGAGGGGTGATACCTCAACGATGTCTTCATCATCGGGCCGAGCCAGGAACAGAACCCAACCACCTAACTCTCGTGGTGGGGCTTGCTTTCCCATCAGAAACTTCTTGATGAATTGGAACATTTTCCTCTCCTTTGTGTTTCAGAATCGACCCACTTCAACAATTGCGTCCACTGCCAGTCGTCTAACGGTGCTGGAGCCTCATCAACTGGCTTCCTGGTGAGTTTTTCTGGTTCCTTGTCAGATTGCTTCAAAAATTTCTCCATGATCAAATACCTCCTTTCAGTTCGCATAGTTCGCAATCGTCTTTGCGAAGCACAACCCATTGCAGAACAAACAGTTAGCTGTAAAATTCGCAATTCGCAGAGGTCTATAGGTAATGAAAGAAACTCCAACAGCAAGAGCTAGATATATAACCTGCTGCGAATTAGCGAACTTACTAGTTAAGTGTCTTCTGTTCATAGACTTATGATTCGCAAAACACTATGCGAACTATGTGCGAATTAGCGAACTCAACGAGCCTTGTAGACTGTAACTGTCCCACCCACCCGTTTAACTGATTCATGTTCAATCTCTTCTCTCTCCTCAAGCGTCTTGATGACCATGTCCAACTGCCTGCTGGTTAAATGGCTGTTTTCGAGAAGCTGGGTCCTGGTAATTCGGGGACCTGCTTTGTGGATCATTCGCCGGACTCTCTCCAGAAGTTTGGCAAGCGGGTTAGGTTGAAGCTCGTTCTGGATGAGCGGCTTGAGATCCTTTTTGAGGCGCTCCACAAATTGGATAGCCAGTTGCGTAGAGGCCTCCGAGATTGACTGGAGTTTGGGTTTAGTGGTTGCCTCGAAGATAAAAGCAATCTTCCAAACATAACCTTCCAATCGGCCATAGTAGGCGGACAACAAACCCATGCCAGGCTGCTTGAGTTCCTCTCGATGCTTGATGTACCAATCTGAATAGACCTTTTTGGCCTTCTCTGTAGGCTCAAAAGCACCGGAGATTTTGGAAAGCTCAGCCAACTGTTGAGCCAGCTGCTCTTCAGTCTCTTCATTTCTAGGTGGAGTAATAGGAATCAGTTCTGGTTCCTCCTTGCCAGGAAAGAGCAGGAAACGTGCCAGATAACCACCTCGGATATCGCTCTCGTCCATTCCGTCCACTAGCCACTCTCTGGTGGTCGCTCCAAGCAAACAGAGAAAAGGCCGCTCAATTTGGAATGCACTCTGGGAGAGCTGCTTCCTGTAGGTGTTTGGGCAGTCGTAAAGCTCGGTGAACAGGCCGGGAAAACCTCCGAGATAATCTCTCTTTTTGGTCTGCCTTTGGAAGTTTCCAAATTCATTGAATACTCGGACTCCCCTCTGTTTCTCCCGGAGCTCTACAAGAAAGCCCTCTGGACTGCCGTCATCAGCCAGAAAAAAGCCATGCTCAAGCTTGAGTTTCTTCTCAACTTTCTCAAGGACCCGCCGGAGCATATTGATGGAGTGACTTTTGCGAACCAGTGTACTTTCGCCGACGCAAACTGCATAAGTGTTGGGATAGAAGGTCAGATCACCAACTTGGATCTCACACTTTCTTGCCAGGACAATAGCCAGCCCAACAATTACTGCAGCTAAGTGAAAACCCAGGGGAGCTTCAGTGCGAGGCACTGCCCAATTCAGATAGTCCCGAATGAATCCCTTGTGAGGGATGGACCAAGCCCCTGCCTTCAGGTGCTTCTGTAGATCAGCTGGCAGGTGCTCAGGCGGAGCTGCTGCACTTGCTGCCTTGGCCTTTTCCTTTGTGGAAGGGGCTTGCTTTGGAGCCTTTGAAGAAGGAGCTGGAGATTCATCTTGCTGGGGAGTTGAATATTCTTTCCGCAAATCAGTTGTTGTCATGCTTACCTCCGGCACTTTCTCTTTCCCTCAACCAAGGGACCACGCCCTGGCGAATGATTCGTAGGAGTCCTGGGTCGGAACTGCGGGATATGCGCCTGTACTCCTTGACGGCTTTGTGCGCCTTTGGGCTGTTCATCCTGCCCTTAGCCACCTTCCAGACCAAGGCTGGGGTCAGACCCAACTCGCCTGCAACCTTCTCCCAAGTGCCCAATTTTTGATAAAGCCCTAGAATCGCCTCAGAAGTGCGTGAAAACTTTCCAAGTGTCCCAACGCGTTTTTTGGACTTTCTCTCGACAACAGGCGTTTTACCTGGGTAAAAAAGCACATCTAGACTCAGAACTCCTGATCTGTGCGGAAAATGAAGTGGGCCCGATTTCAGCCTGGGGCATCGCCCACGAGGGTGTAGACCAGCTTCAGGTTGGTACCTGGATATTTGAGCTCGGCAGCATTGAGTTCATCGAGCAGATGTTCAATCGCTCGATTGGACCGAGGATTGGCCATCGAATGAACGCTGACCGTCAAGACTCCCCCCTTGGTGTCGACGGATAAGTCCGCCTCCGAACGGAACAAGTCCCGCAGCAGTGAGCGAGCATCATCGTCGCGGGCTAACGCTTCT
>JALLOM010000430.1 GCA_027717865.1 Acidobacteria bacterium AH-259-O06
AAAACGAGAGTGCCCCTACAAGGCGGAGCCTGACAATAGTCCGCTCTTTGTCCTCGAGGTCTTCAAGCCAACCCCGAAGTGCCTCGATGTCTTCCTGGGTGTTCAGATCTACCCGCTCACGCTCGAGAAAATGCCACGTTCCAACTCGCACTTCTTTCGTGATCACTTTCTCTTCGTCGATTTCCACAACTAGAGCAAAGCCTGGCTTTGTCTCGTCGTAGTCAGTGGGCTCGGGTGTACCGGCATACCCTATTCGACCATGCTTGCCAATCTCCGTGAGGGAGTGACGATCTCCTAAGGCCAAATAATGAATCTTGCCTTTAGAGAGCGCCTCCTCAGCAGAGGCTAGGGAAATGACCGCCGGGTCATCGGGATTGGGAGAAATAGAATCCACAGCTCCGTGGGCAACGCAAACACGAGTTACTCCGACAGCGGGTTCTAGCGGAACAGTTGCCTCAGCGACAAGATCGTGACGGGGTCGTTTCGATAGCCACGGAACGCCCACAATTTCTGTTCCCTCACCAACCTTGATGGGACTGGTGTCCTCGATTACATGCACATGGGCCGGCTTGTACTCGAGGAACGTTGAGGACCGGTAGACGGATGCCGCGTTCAGCGGATCGTGGTTTCCCGGGAGTAGGTACACCGCAATGGGCACCTCTTTGAGTGCCCCAAGCGCACGAGAAACGGTCTTTCGATCAACCTGGTTTGACTCGAAGACATCGCCGCAAACCAATAAGAACTGACAGCTCTCTTCCTTGCCAATACGCCCGAGCGTGCGGATGGCGTCAAACCGGGCTTGGGCAAACCTCTCTTGGGCGCCCTGCGACAGGAAATGGCGGGTCATCCCCAGCTGCCAGTCGCCCGTATGGAGAAAGCGGATCACACTCACGCCTCTACAGTCCTAATCATCCCTTTATTCTGTTCTCAACCCGTCTCATCATCGCTTGCATTCTAATAAATAATCTTGTCGGAAGTGGCCCCCAAAAAGCGACCTTTGGAGCAAACCACCCGATTTTTATTTTCTGCCCTTCTTCAGGGACTTTTGAAGTTGTTTCACCCACAACGCGGCTAGATCTTCATCCCCTCCATAGGCTTTGATCATCTTCTTGAGCACCCGACAGGTTGCGAAGAGTGTTCCGTAAAACAGAGCTTTAAGCACTAGAGGGGCAGGAGGGTGTTCCTTTTCCGCTGCTCCCTGCGTCTCAGGCGTCTGTTGCTCTTTCCTCCGACGAGTCTAGGCTATCCAGTACTGCGTCAAGGGACTCACGTATTCGTGTGCTGAGTCTGCCGAGCTTCAGATATTCCCGCACGTTTCCATACAATTCAGTGCGGCCCTGTCGAATCCCAGATTTCTGTATCTGCGTTACGAGTTCGGCTACCTCGCAAGGAGGAATCTCATGAAAAGTCCTCGGTCCCCGTTCGCGCAGAATCACCGAGGGGACCTCAGGCAGTCGCACGACTCTTTCAGTCATCTGCCACTCATCAACAATCTTTCCAATCGCTACTGCTCGGTCCAAGCACTCGTCGAAGCGTTCTCTTAGCGTCTGGCGCACCCTAGCAATACCAGCAGACCGCGCCAATATCTGGTAGGCCCTATATGGAAGCATGGGACCTTCCACGGAAATGATCTCAACCAGGCCACGGATTACCTCGTCGGTAGCTGCGGTGCGGGGATCTGTCAGTGTCTGTGCCTCCCAACTCCTGTAAGGCTGAAGTACAACGCGGAGCTGATCAATTGGCTCTCCAGAAGGAAATCTCACGAGGTCCGCAGCTCCGCTAGTTTCAAAACCGGAATAATTATCACCGCGAGACTCTGCGAGGTCTTCCTCCAAAGATGCGTACACCTTTTGAAGAAATCCGCGCGCACTTTCAGTCAGTCGCCCTACCTCGAACCGACTGATAACCTCACGGAAAACTTGCTCGCCTTCCAACCCGGGGGCGCGGTCCATGACGAAACGCATCATTTGCTGGACCTCGCTTGGTGGAATCTCCCTCAAGTCGCGTGTGCCCCGAGTGCGTAACACAACCTTAGGTCTGCCCTTTTTGCGAAGAACTCGGCACCCGAGCTCGAAGCTTTCCTCAACGGACCCGTATCTGATGGCGGCGTCCAATCCTTGCGTCAATCGTTCTTTCGTGGGCTCTCTAAGCCGCTTTATTCCTGCACTACTCGCAAACAGGCGGTAGACCCGCAGGTCGAGAATTGGTCCTTCAGTGTCTATGATTTCCTCCAGACCCGGGATTAGAGACTCGATAGGTGCCGTGCGCGGATCCGGCAATTCCTTTCCCTCCCAATCAGAAAATGGAAGGATCGAAGCTGAGGCAACAGGTTTACTGCTCGAGGCATTCGCGCTGTAGCAGTTTTTCGCTGGGTTCAGACGATGAACGCCCAATCACTTGCCAACATCAAAAGGGCGGTATTCGTAGAAAAGTCGGCCTTTCCTCGAAAAATCATTCCATGGGGGCTATTTCTCCGTATTCGAAAGACACCTCACCTTCAGATTTCCTAAATCTTTTTCGGAGTATCAGGCGTTACGCCGCCGGCCGCTGAACCAGCGAGCGCATCTTCTCTTTTTCGCCCGCTTTGACATGCCC
>JALLOM010000431.1 GCA_027717865.1 Acidobacteria bacterium AH-259-O06
GCTTCAACCAGTTCGGAGATTGCGAAGGTTCCATGCTTCGGCCCGGCAACGTTCACAGCCGCGCGGATCGGTGGAAGGAGCTATTAGAACCGATCGTAGCTCGCTACGAGAAGAAAAGAATTCGCAAGTATTTTCGTGCTGATGCCGCCTTTGCCAAGCCAGACGTTTATGAATACTTGGAGGAGAAGGGCTTTTTGTATGCCATCCGGCTTCCCGCAAACGACGTGCTTCAGCAGGAGATTGAACCCCTGCTGACCCGACCGGTGGGTCGTCCACCCAAAAAGCCCATCGTTTGGTTTGCCGATTTCAAATACCAAGCAGCCAGTTGGGACCGGGCTCGTCGGGTGATTGCCAAGGTCGAGTGGCATCGCGGCGAACTCTTTCCGAGGGTCGGTTTCATTGTGACCAATATGAGCGCACGAGCCCAAGGAGTGGTTCACTTTTACAACCGTCGCGGCACGGCCGAGCAGTGGATCAAGGAAGGCAAGTATGCCTTGAACTGGACTCGGCTGTCCTGCCAACGGTTTGTCCCGAATCAGGTGAGGTTGGCTCTGTTTGTTTGGGCTTACAACCTGGGTAATTTTCTGCGGCGGCTGGTCCTTCCTAGAAGAATCAAACATTGGTCCCTTCGCAGCCTCTTGACCAAACTGATCAAGATAGGAGCAAAGGTGGTTCGGCATAGCCGGATCGTCACATTTCAGATGGCGGAGGTAGCGGTAAGCAAGGAGATGTTTAGCGAGATGTTGTCTCGGATTAAGCGATTGAAATGGATGAGAGCCTAGCGCCAAGTGTTTCTGACCAGTGGCTGGAGAGGTGTCTCGACTTATCAGATTTTGACCAAAGCACCTGGACAACCCAAGAATCAGAGGCGCTGTTCAGCCGGAAGATGACCAAAGAACAGTTGATTCAAGGTTGGAATAGTGATAGGTTTTGATCATTCATCACGGGGAGGCCAGAAGAAGTCATATCCCAAGTTGATATGAGGAATGTCGGTTTAAAAAGAAAAACTACTATCGGCTTCGAGCGCTCATCGGGCTCCTTTACCCGCAGCTTTCGCATGCCGGTAGACGTAAAGACCGACAAGGTGAGGGCGAAATTCAAGGACGGAATTCTAGAGATAAAAATGCCAAAGACTGAAGAGGCCAAGAAGAAGGCCAAAAAGGTTAAAGTTGAATAGAGATAAACATCTGATTTTGTCAGGAAAGAGAAGTCAGCTCAACTTACTGGTTCCAGCAATCCTCTTGGCAATATCCAATCTGGTGCTTGCCAAGGGGCCTAAAATGAAACCCGAGGAATTGGTGGCCCGTCACCTGGAAGCCCTCGGCTCACGGGAGGCCCGGGCGGCAACGGACAGCCGCTCTGCCGAAGGAGCAACAACTCTCAGGCTTCTGATTGGCGGTTCTGGTTCTCTTGTAGGGCCCACCAGTTTCGTCTCCCAGGGAAGGAAGGTCCTTTTATCCATACGATTCAATCATATCCAATATCCCGCTGAAGAGCTGTCCTTTGATGGAGACAAAGTCTACGTGACGGATCTTCAGCCCGGGCTTCGTTCCCAACTCGGTCAGTTCCTCTACCAATATGACCGGCTGATCACGGAAGGACTTCTGGGCGGAGTGTTGTCCACAGCCTGGCCGTTACTGGATGTCGAGGCCAAAAGACCCAGGTTGAAATACCGGGGTCTCAAGAAGATTAATGACCGGCATCTGCTTGAACTGCAGTACCGTATGAGAAAAGGTGGAGCAGATGTAAACATTCGGCTTTACTTTGAACCGGAGACGTTCCGGCATCTGGCCACCATTTACAGGCTTACGATCTCGGCTTTTATGGGCCGCACCCCCCAGGAGTCCGCCAGACAGAGCGAGACCCGTTATAAACTGGAAGAGTGGTTCGACGATTTCCGTACCATGGACGGTTTAGACCTTCCCAGCCACTGGACTATTCGGCTCACTATTGAAGGCGGGAGAGGAAGCTACATGGCAGAGTGGGACACGGTTTACAACCAAATTACCCATAACCTTTCCATTGATCCCCAGCGGTTCGTCCTTCACTAGGGCTCTCACCGCGCAACGGAATCCCGCCTTAGAGTTGAATAGGGGCTAATATGGGACCCGTTTGAAAACTTTGTTGATCCCTTTGTTGATCCCTTTGCCCAGACTCGCATTTGGGGCACACGAGAACTGTTCCGTACTCTTTCGGGAAGTAGGAGAGTTTTCGGGATTTTTCTATTCCGGGACTCCCCCTTTTTCTCCCTGGTAAGAAGACTCCTCCTTCAACACAGCTGGGAGCTCTGTCAGCGAATTCACTGACACTGAAACCAATCCACTGACAGTCCGGGCTCCAGGCCTCTACGCGCCCACCAATCTATCCACCTTGCACTCGTGCAAGTGGGGTCTTTTCTCATACGTTTCTAGAAATTTTTTCAGATTTTTCCGGGACTCCTGTTTTTGCGTCGGGACACAGAGAAACGCCTAAGTACCCAGGCGGACGCGTATGGAACTGGAGGCCAAAATCATACGCCCGCCGGTCTGTTGGCTCAATCCAAGATTTTTATGGTGAAGGTTCAGATTATGAAAAGAAAAAGAG
>JALLOM010000432.1 GCA_027717865.1 Acidobacteria bacterium AH-259-O06
GATCGACTTCGACGGTCTGGCTGGGCGGGTGGCCCGTCTGCCGGTTCCAGCCGACAACTATAGCGAGCTTAGGGCCACCAACGAACACCTGTTCTACATCCGTCAGGGCGCCCTCTACCTGGGCCGGGCGAGCGATCAGCCGCCCGCCCTGCAGATCTTTTCGATAAAAGATCGCACAGTCAGTGCTCTTGCCGAAAAAACATCTGCGCGACGACAAGGCTTTCATGCCGTTCGGAAAGCGTATGCCCTCTCGCAAGACGGCTCCAAGGCCCTCGTCCTCCACCAAGCAGGGTTCAAGCTGTACGATGCCTCGCCAAGAGGAAAGGACTCGGCTCGATCTGTCTCCACCAAGGGCCTGATGGTGGACCGCGTGCCGGCCGAGGAGTGGGTACAGATCTTTGATGAAGCCTGGCGACACTACCGCGAGCTTTTCTACGCGGAGAACATGCACGGCTATGACTGGGAGGCCCTGCGGGAGCAGTACCGCCCCCTGCTGGCCCACGTCGCTCACCGGGCAGACCTGAACTATGTGATGGGAGAAATGATCGGGGAGTTGAACAAATCTCACGGCGGCGTCGACGGAGGGGATTACGAGGTGCCGAAGCGTCCCCAAGTGGCGCTGCCTGGGGCGCGGTTCAGCCTGGATTCCACTTCGGGCCGCTATCAGATCGCCCAGATCTTCCGGGGCCACAACGAAGAGGAACGCTACCGCTCACCCTTGACGGAAATCGGGATTGACGTTCGGGAAGGTGATTACGTGCTGGCGATCGGTGGCCAGGAGCTTCTACCGACAATCCCTATCGTCTGCTTCGTCACAAGGCCGACCGTCCGGTCCAGCTCACGGTCAACGATCAGCCCACGACGCTAGGGGCCCGCCAAGTATCCTTCCGACCCATCACCAGCGAGCGGAACCTGATCTATCTCGACTGGGTGACGCACAACCGCGAGAAGGTCACGGCCATGACCGATGGTCGGGTGGGCTACTTGCATTTCCCTGGGGGTTTCTCCTCAGCCTACGAGTTCATCAAGTACTTCTACGGTCAGATCCGCAAGGAGGGCCTGATTGTCGATGGACGCAACAACGGCGGCGGGCCCCACGAGATGTGGATCGAACGGCTGCGCCGGGCGCTTTTCCGAGTAAATTTTAAGCGCACAGGAGTCACGCCCCCGACCGTCTTCCACGGCTACATGGTATGCCTCGTGAACGAGTACGCCGGCTCCGGCGGGGACTACTTCGCCTACAGGTTCCGGGAGAGCGCTTCGGTCCCGGTGATCGGCAAGCGCACGGCGGGCGCCGGCGGTGGGGGTCGCTATAGCCCACTGATTGATGGGGGCAGGGTGCGTGTGCCGTTGGGTGGCGGGACCGACACGGAGGGCAATTGGGGGATCGAAGGGCACGGCGTTGATCCAGACATCGAAGTGGAAAACACACCCCGATCGCTGATCGAAGGGCACGATTTGCAGCTCGAGCGGGCGGTTGAAGAAGTCATGAAGATGATCCGCGCCAATCCCAAGAGGCTGCCCTCGAGACCTCCAGATCCGGTTAAGAGGAAATAAGAGATGAGAACCACCATCGCCGTGTTCGTGCTGTTCCGCCGCTCCGTTCTTGTGTGCGCCTGCCTCCTGGCCCTTGCCATCGGGGGGTGCACCCGCGGTGAAGAGGGGGGCGTCTCGCTTGGTGTGAGTTACTCGACCTACCTGGGCGGCGGCGACTGTGACGCGATCGCCGTCGACCTTGCCGGCAATACGTATGTGGCGTGCCACGTCGTCCCTCAAGACTTCCTGGTGACCCACGAGCTCGTGTCCGACCAGGCCGATGCCAGGGAGAGTCAAGCTGTTATTGTCGCAAAGCTTGATCCCAGCGGCTCCCAGCTGGTTTACGTGACTCGGGTCGCCGGAAGGCGGAACGACGGGGCATTCGGCATCGCCGTGGACAGTACCGGTAACGCCTACGTGGCCGGGCGCACCGCCTCGCCCGACTTTCCGACGACCGAGGGCGCCTTGCAGCGGACCTACGGCGGCGGGTCCCGAGACGCCTTCATTTTGAAGCTCGATCCATCCGGTTCGGTCGTCTTTTCCACGTTTCTAGGCGGCCAGGGCCGCGAGACTTATGGGGGCATTGCGGTCGATCACGCGGGTAACATTTATGTGACGGGCCAGACAGAGTCCGACGACTTTCCCACGGCAAACCCTTTCCAAGGGACGAACGCCGGGGGCCGCGACGCCTTCGTCGCCAAGCTCGATCCAAGCGGCTCTTCGCTCATCTACTCCACCTACCTCGGCGGGAAGGATACCGACGTTGGCCGCGCCATCGCGGTGGCACCGGACGGCAGCGCCTACGTCATGGGCGGGACACAATCGCAGGACTTTCCGACGGCGAACCCGTTCCAGCCTCAGTTCGGTGGCGGTGCCAGTGACGCCTTCGTCACCAAGCTCGATCCAACCGGGTCGTCCCTTGTCTACTCCACCTACCTCGGGGGCAGCGGTGGTGAGCACAACACAACAACGAGAAGACGACTGGGTGATCCGCTTTTGGTTAACGTCGCCATCGTCGTCGATGCGGCCGGGAGCGCGTATGTG
>JALLOM010000433.1 GCA_027717865.1 Acidobacteria bacterium AH-259-O06
GAGAATGGATCCCGGTTTGGATTCAAAACCCCCATGCCTTTCGACCGACCACCAAAATGCCGAGATTCTGGGGTTACGCAGACAGCCGCAAAACCGAATTGGATCGCCGGCTGGAAGAGGATCAGGTGCGCGCCATCGCCGCTTTTATCTGGCAGTCGGGGATTGAGGCTGAACTGCCCAAACAGCCCCCGGGCAATCCAACCCGAGGGAAGACACTTTTTGAGACCCGAGGCTGTAATGCCTGTCATTCGATCGGAGAGGGAGACGAGGCTGTCGGTGGGACCTTTGCAGCCAATCTTAGCCGTGTGGGTGAGAAAGCAAACTACGATTATCTGGTGCGCTGGATCCATAACCCCCGGGAGCGCACGCTCCCCTATTGTCCCACTCATAACACAGACATCACAGAAGAAGACTATGCGAGCCAGGGACTGCCTTTCCAATTCGATCTTGAAAACAATGAATGTCCATTGGGCGATCATCTCCTGCAGGTTCAACAGCCGACGGTCATGCCAAGCTTGCGTCTCACCTGGGAGGAGGCAGGGGACATCTCCAGCTATCTCATGACCCAAACACACCAAGATGCCCAATATCCCCCGGCTGCTTACCTGGACGACCCGCAACTCTTTGGCCAGGGTCGCTTTCTGGTTCGTCATTTCGGCTGTGCAGGTTGCCACTCAATTTCCGGACTGGAACAGGAGGGGAAAATCGGCACCGATCTGACAAAAGAAGGCAGCAAACCGATTGAGCGGCTGGATTTCGCCCTCTTCACGCCGGAAGCAAAAAGGGAGGGGTGGTACAACCACAAAGGTTTCTTCCAGCATAAATTGGAAAACCCCGCTGTCTTCGATCAGGGTAAGATCAAAGAACCCCTGGAGCGGCTCAGGATGCCCGACTTCGATTTGAATTCGGAAGAAATCACCCAGCTAACCACTTTTCTTCTGGGCAGTGTCGACTCGAAAGTCCTTGAAAAGTTCTTTTACCGGCCGGCCGATCAGCGAAGTGATATTCAAGACGGCTGGTGGGTTGTTATGAAATACAACTGTGTGGCCTGTCACCAGTTCACTCCGCCGCAGACAACGGTGCTGGAAGAGCTGCCTCAGTACCAGAGCCCCGAGGGGCGCGAGCAGCTTCCCCCGAGCCTTGTTGGCCAGGGAGCGCGCGTGGATCCCAATTGGCTGGCGCGCTTTTTGAAAAACCCTGCTCTTAGCGAACGGACTGTGAACCGAAATGGTGTGCGGCCTTACTTGCAGGCCCGCATGCCTACCTTCAGCCTATCGGATGGAGAAGTTCAGAAGCTGGTTCGCTTCTTTAATGCTCTTTCCAAGCAGCCTCTCCCTTATACGCCGCCGCGGCTTGATAGATTGTCACCACAAGAGTTGACCATGGCACGCGATCTCTTTACACACCGCGCCGCTCCCTGTTTGAGGTGTCACGCCACGGGAGATCCGGTGACTGACCGTACCGCGACAGCACCTAACTTCTTACTCGTTCCGGAACGCCTGAAGTCCGACTGGACGGAACGCTGGATCGTCCACCCGGAAATTATCCGACCCGGCACAAACATGCCCTCGGGTCTGTTTCGTAGAGACGGCGAGCGCTGGGTGTTTGCTCTGGCAGACGTGCCAAGCTTGAGGCGCTACCAGAAGGACCACGCCGAACTCATGGTACGATATATGTTCCAATACTCTCCAGGGGAACAACGTCGGCTGAAGACGCGCTAGTAGTAATAGGGGGGGCAGACCTTGAGGTCTGCCCCCCCAGAGATTTTTCAGAGAGGAAAACATCATGTACGACAATAAACTTCACCGAATGGCAGTTTTGCTCCTTACTTTCTTACCCATGGCCTGTGGCGGGGGAGAGAGCGCCGAAGCTCCCACCGACGAAGTGCCGGCAGCTGAGGTGGCAAAGGCAGCCCCGGATCTCTCCGAAGCGGCCGCCGTTTCAGGCAAGGTCAGCTTCGAGGGAGAGCAACCTCGAAGGGTCCGCATCCGTATGGGAGCAGAGCCTCAATGCGAACAGAAACACGGCAGCGCCGTCTATTCCCAGGAGGTGGAAATCAACGAAAACGGCACCCTGAAAAACGCCTTCGTGTGGGTGAAAGAGGGGTTGGAAAAGTACAGCTTCGATCCTCCGGCGGAGCCGGTATTGCTAGATCAGGACGGCTGTGTTTATGAGCCACACGTCTTTGGGGTTCAGATCGGCCAGGAGATCAAGATCGTCAACAGCGACCCTGTGACTCACAATATTCACCCGGTGCCTCGGAACAACCGCGAGTGGAATATCTCTCAGTCTCCCGCCCAAGAATTCACACGCTCTTTTCCCCGTCAGGAGGTGATGGTTCCGGTGAAATGTAATGTGCACCCCTGGATGAAAACTTACATCGGCGTGGTGTCTCATCCCTATTTTGCCGCGACCGGAGAAGATGGAACCTTCGAGTTGAAAGATCTACCACCGGGGGAGTACACCATCGAGGTTTGGCACGAGAAATTCGGCGCTCAGGAACAGAAAATCACGGTGGGACCTAAAGAAAGTAAGGAGCTCGAATTCAGCTATAAGGGATAATAAACTTCGCTG
>JALLOM010000434.1 GCA_027717865.1 Acidobacteria bacterium AH-259-O06
GAATTAGCTTATTCGCTGATTTCTCTTGTTGAACACGGGCTTCTTCTAATTGCAGCTCTAGATCTTTGATTTGTAGCTCCTGAGATATTTTAGTTTTCTCATATTCCTCCCGCACCTTCTCAAGGTTGGCCATCTCCTGTCTGAGGCGCTTGTGAACCTCGCTCGGATCAAAGGCGAGCAGGAAATCTCCCTTCTGGACCTTAGTACCTTCTGGGACTATCCGAATAATCCTAAACCGCCAACGATCTTCAAGCGGTGGTGGACCTATATGGACGGATCCTTCGGCCTCTACAATCCCGGTGCCGGCAACGGTGAAAAGCAGATTCTGTTTTTCAACGGTAAGCCACTCGAACTCAGCCCCCGCTCCCCCTGAGAGGGTAGAAGTTGGCGGTAGGAGCTTCTCACCAGCCTTCAAGTCTCCTTCCACCACGACCTGCTCCCAGTTGGCGTCGATCACTCGCACAGGAGTCATCCGAGAAGGGGAGTTTTTCTTTCTGACAAGGAGGGTTCCGTCGGCATTCAGGTGCAAGGCCGCCCGCGGAACCAACAGGGCTTGCTCGCGGATCACCGGGACTCGAACGCGAGCCGTCATCCCCGGCTTCATCAATTCAAGATCTTTTTCAAGAAGAAGGATGTCCACCCCAAAGGCCTTGAGTTGAGAGCGCAACTCCCTGGGTTTGGCCACTTCTGGGATGCGGCTCACCCGACCACGAAAACTCTTGTTAGGCGCCGCATCCAAAACAATTTCTGCCGGCATTGCTTCCTTCAGCAGAGGAAAGTCTGCGTCGTAAACGAATGCCCGGATAAGAAGCTCGTTCATATCGGGCAGGAGTATGATCGGCCATCCCGGGTACAGTTCATCTCCAACCTGCACTTTCCCGGCTCGAAAGCGAGCGGCTGCGTAAATCACGAGTCCAGGTATCGGTGCCCGTATGCGCATTTTCTCTAACTCTGAGAGGAGTCGCTTCAGCTCTATATCCGCCCGTTCATACTCGAGGCGAAGTACCTGCAGTTCGGATGCGCTGCTTTCTTCCAGCGTTGCCAGACGCTCGCCTGCTTTTTCTAACTCAATCTTGGCTTTCGAATAATCAAATTGGTACTTTTCCGCATCCGCTCGTGGGATCAGTTGGGGATCAATCTTGACGTAAAGCTCAGCTCTCTTAAGGTTCTTTTCCGCGTTGGCCCGGTTCAGCACAAGCTCCTGGCGACGAGCCTCCAATTCCGACTCCTTTTGTGCGATCTTGATTCTGGCCTCTTCCTTTTCCTTCTCCAGTTCCAGTCGCCGTGTTTGCAGATCGGAGACATCAAATTCCACCAGCAAATCACCCGGCTCAACAAGCGTCCCCTCCGGCGCGAGATAGGAAATCACGAAGCCATCAGCACTCAAAGTCCTCGGCGCAGTAATAATTGTAGAGTTCACTGCCTGCAGATCACCCGTAAAAGTAAGGTGCTTGACGAAGTCCTTACGTTCGGCGGTGAGCTCGGAAGTTGGTGAATTTGCGGCGGTGGAAAAAAAAGAGAGGAAAGCAATCAAAATCAATCGCTTCATCTGCCGGTTTTCAGTTGGGTGGACTTTCGTCTTTTTTAGATGCATTATCCTAAGATACCACGGAGTCAGAGCAGTCCCTTTTTTCAAGGACTCAACCGCCAGTTCTGACGCCATTCCCGGTCCTGAAATTCACCTCTGAAAGGTCAGATGCTTGGACGAAATCTCGCCTTCCGACCCAGACTTCTCAAGGCGGGAAATCAGCCCGGCCCCGGCCACCAGAGGAGCAAAGAGCAGAAGGGTCGGTATTCTCACGGCTCCTTCCTCCCAAAGGGGGGGAAAGTTATCGCAAAACTCCATGGGTGTCCAGAGGAGCAAAGTCGAGGAATCGAGGGCTTTGTTGGTGTGGCTAAACTAGATGTCACGGCCTCCGCTTGGTCTGGCAGGAGCTGCTGGGGATTGAATGAAGTTAATCTGAGGCGGACGACAGTCACAGTTGACAAAGCCGCAGGGGCAAGCGCCCCTCACAGGCTCGTTTTGGACTCACCAGCTCAAGGCTTCCCTTTCTTCGTATCGTCTAGACATTGGTCGCCGTCCCCGTCGTTCCCGAGCGGAAAGCAGCCGTTCGCGGTAGCACAGGGCGTGTCATCGGGGTCACAGCAGTAATCATCGTTCCATATCTGGTAGTCCCAGTAGATATAGGTATCGCCATGCGCCACATGCGTTTCAACATTTTTTACCCACAAGTAGAAGCCGTCCCAGTGAAAGCAATCTGAATGGCAAAGTAGAGTTTTCTCCTTGGATCCGCTGCTGTCCTTGTCTCCGCCGTGGTGATGGCTGTGGGGTGGTTTATCACCCATCAGCTGATGCGACAGAGGTATTGCCATGAGAAACACTACCACCGCGGTTAATGAAATCAGTCTTTTCATGATGTCCTCCTCCTGATGTTGGACTCGGTTAGCTTACCTGAGAAACTTCTTGATTGTCTATTTCAACAGACTACCAAAAAGTTTACAGTCGGTAAACCATATAGAAACGGACAGGTTTCTGCTCGGCAGTGGTTGGCAAATTTGCGACAGCT
>JALLOM010000435.1 GCA_027717865.1 Acidobacteria bacterium AH-259-O06
CGGTTCTGTTCGTCTACTCCTTTTGTTCCCCTTTTGTGAAGTACCCTTGAAAAAGAAGACACCTTGGCTGTAGTATTAGTGCGAAATGCGTACAGTTGGAATTGTGGCCCTCACGCTTTTACTTGTATTCGGCCTGCTTGGCCTTGGCCTTTCTGTGTGCCGCAGCTTTTTGAGCGCTGATTGTACGGCTCAAATGGCTGGAGCTTCTCAGGATACTGATCATTGCCAGAAGATGTGCCAGTTTGGACGGGACGAATCTCCAGCAGTTCTTGAAAAGGTACCGCCGGAATTCTCTTCCGGTACACCTGCCATTTTGGTCCAGCATTTGATGCTGCCACTAAGTCCTCAACTTCATTTAATTCACGAGGCTTCGAGGCTCGATTTTCACAACAAACTCCCTATAGGAGAGGTGTATCTTCTAAACGCTTCTTTCCTTATTTAATCCTTTTCCCGTTTTCGATTTCCTTCCCGTCTCAGGGAAGCTGTTCTCCAAACTGTTTGAACTGATCTGGCAGTCTTTCGCGGACTGCTCTGAGAAAGGTTTACCGACGCATATGAGCAAGAAGTTATCTATCAGTCTAATCCTTGCCAGTGCCATCATCTCTGGTGCTCTCGTCTACTTCTGGAACCAGGGACCGATATCGTGGCTACGGGAAATATTTACTGGTGAGCATCAACTTGTTCCCGTCAAAGGCGAGAACGCAGACATAAAGTACTGGACGTGCACCATGCACCCTTCGGTGAGGATGAAGGAGCCTGGAACGTGTCCTATCTGTGCGATGGACCTGGTTCCTGTTATGAAGAGCCCGCCTGCGACTTTGGATAATGTGTCGGCGAACTCCGCCGAGCAGATCGCAAGTGATGAATCCACTTTCACGGTTGATCCTCGCCGGCAACAGCTGATCAACGTTCAGACTACTCCGGCTGAAGTTCGTTCTTTGGAGAAACTAATCCGAACGGTCGCAAAGCTGGAGCTGGACGAGACCAGGATCGAACACGTCCACCCCAAGATTCAAGGATGGATCGAAAAGGTCTTCGTGGATTTCACACTTCAGCACGTCAATCAGGGTGATCCTCTCTTTTCGATTTACAGCCCGCAATTGGTTTCCACTCAGGAGGAATATTTGCTGGCTTTAAAGACTGTTGACAGTCTGGCAAACAGCCCTTTTGAACATGTATCCACTGGAGCTCGATCATTGTTTAAAGCAACCCGCCGCAGACTCGAACTCTTCGATATCAGTGACGAGCAAATAGAACAACTCGAGAAGAGAGGGCAAGTGCAGAAAACCTTGATCATCTATTCACCCGTTAGCGGTCATGTCATGGAGAAGAATGCCTTTCCAAACATGCATGTCACTCCAGAAACCAAGGTCTACACCATTGCCGACCACACGGAAATCTGGGCCTACGTTGAGATTTACGAAAATGAGATTTCTTACGTCCGGGAAGGTCAATCAGTCGTGATGAGCACCGCTGCTTACCCAGGGGAGGTTTTCCGCGGAAAAATTACTTATGTCTATCCACACCTCAATGAAAAAACCCGCACCATGCGCGCGCGTGTGGAGTTTCCTAATCCAGACTTGAAGCTAAAACCGGGAATGTATTCCAACATCGAAATCCAGGTGCCTCTTGGGGCGCGTCTGGCGGTTCCGGAAAGCGCTGTCTTGAGAACCGGCAAGCGAGACTTGGTTTTTGTGGACCTGGGATCGGGACGAATGCAGTTACGGCAGGTGGAAGTGGGCGCTAAGGCAGGCAGCTACTATGAGATTTTAAAAGGCCTACAACCCGGTGAGCGAGTCGTCTCTGCTGCCAACTTTCTGATTGACGCGGAAAGCAAGGTGCAGGGTGTGGAGGCCAGCTGGGAAACGCCGAAACCACGCTGATCAGCTGACCTGCTGAGCACGACTTACCTGAGAGTGGTGCAGCACAGGACAGCTATTGCGAGTTGCAAGCTATGATCGAGAAAATCATTCAATTTAGCACCAGAAACCGGTTCCTGGTCTTTCTGGTCATGACGTTTGCTACAGCCTGGGGACTGTGGGCCCTCTACAACGTCACGCTGGACGCGATCCCGGATCTCTCCGATGTCCAGGTGATTGTGTTTACAGAATGGCCGGGGCGCAGCCCTGACCTGGTGGAAGACCAGATCACGTATCCGATCGTGACAGCCATGCTCTCCGCGCCCAACGTCCAGCTCGTCCGCGGCATCTCCCAGTTCGGTTTTTCTTACGTCTACATCATCTTTGAAGATGGAACCGACATGTATTGGGCCAGAAGCCGGGTCTTGGAGTACCTGCAAAAGATCACCGGGCAATTGCCCGAAGGAACCACTCCCATACTGGGCCCCGATGCTACCGGAGTGGGATGGGTGTTTGAATACGCACTGATTGACGAAACCGGCCGGTACAACCTGGCTCAACTTCGCTCCTTTCAGGACTGGTATCTACGCTACTGGTTGGAGTCGGTGCCCGGTGTGGCTGAAGTGGCCAGCGTGGGTGGCTTTGTCAAGCAATATCAGGTGGAGCTCGATCCCAACAAGCTCCTGGCTTACAACATT
>JALLOM010000436.1 GCA_027717865.1 Acidobacteria bacterium AH-259-O06
CCTTCTCATGGAAGTTCCCATCCGAAAACCCCGGTTTTTAGACTCCAGAACTCGCTGATTTAGAACAACTTATTACAGCACTTGGATGTATCGGTTCGGATTGCATCGGGGCACAGGGAGGTGCCGTATGAGAGAACGATTCTGGACCGATTTTCAACACATCTCGGTTGTCTTGGACGCGCAATCAGTGGTGAACGGGGGGAGGTTCAGGTCAGGAGCAAGCGGGCTAGGACGACCAAGTTGTAGCTGAGCACGGAAAGATGAACGTAGCGTTGAAAGTGAGCCCACCCTTTCCACAGACAGCGGTCCAAGCCGAAGACCCGTTTGATCCAGGAGATGCACCCTTCGATCCCGGCGTGGAAGCGGCGTAATTGCTTATACACCCAGCTGGAGCGCACGATGTCCCGGATCTCTAAGCCCGCCTTTTTGGAAAACGCCATGTCCCGCACCCCCTTCTCTTTCGCGCACTTGAGATTGTCGGGATTGGCAAAGCATCCATCCCAGCTCGCCTGCCGCGGGTAGCGGCCGTAGATCTCCCCCTGGCGCTCGAGCAGCGGCTGGACCTGACGGCTGTCGGCGGGATTTCCCTTTACAACCCGGCAGTCCAGGATCAAGGAGGACTTCCCGATGGTGAGATAAACCTTGTGGCCAGGCGCGGATGCGGGCCGTCATGTCGTAGTCGAATCCGATGAGGTTGGCGGTGACTATGGCGACCGGGCAGTAGCCGTCGTCGAGCACCAGCGCCTGGGCGTACAGGTCGTCATGCACCCCCAGCGAGGGGGCCGTCGCGGCGGCCGAAGCCGCACAGATCAAGGCCAATGGGGACCTGGCAGACGTCAGCTGAGCGGAAGGGCATGATGGCATTCCGGATGGTGTTAGCGGCAGGCAAGCCAGCCCCTACGGCTGCCGCGCTACAGTACTAATCTCGGGTCGGCGGCGCGGATTTCGGCCTCGGGTAGGCCGAGTTCCTTGCGCACTATGTTGGTGCCCCGTACCAACGAGACCAGCTTGTAGAGCGCATTGCGGCGCGGGACCCCCTCGCGGCCGAAGCCGCAGTCGGTGGAAATGATAAGCCGTTCCGGCGGGACGTACTTAAGGGCTTCGCGGACCAGGCCGGCGACTTCCTCGGCTGTTTCCACCTGCAACGAGCGGTGGTCAATGACGCCGATGGCGAACTTTTTGTCGGTCTCATGCTTGCCCAGCAGGGGCAGCTCGCTGCCTTCGGTATGAGCGACCTCCAGGGTGACCACATCGCAGTTGAGCTGCAAGAGATAGGGCAAGCCGTTCTGATAGCTGTGCTTCTGGGTGAAGACGCGCTGCTGGCTGGGATTGCCCCAGCAGGTGTGGCACCAGATTTCGGCCTCGACGCCGTCCACCTCGCGGTTGAAGGCCTCGATGAGCAGTTGGAGGTCGGCCTCGGTAGCGTCGGGGTTGATGCCGGTGAAGTGGATGAGAGGCTCTTCTAACTGGATAATCTGGCAGCCGGCGGCGGCGAGGGTTTTGAGCTCCTGATTCATCACATCGCACAGAGCGAAGAGCAACTTCTTGGGGTCATGGTAGTAGTGATCTTCGATGAAGCCGGCGGCGCACTGGGACGAGATGGTCCCGAATTTGACGGGCCTGTCCGTCATCTGCTGGGCGGCCTTCCACAGCAGGTCGTACTCCATATCCCGGCGGCTCATGGCTTCATGGCAGAGCGGCCACTGCGGGCGAGCCTGGAGTTCGTACATGATGGTGCCGGGCTGGAATTCCTTGATCAGGCCGATGGTGGTGTCGCCGGTAGTGCCCACCAGCCCGTTGATGTGCTCCAGGGGATAAGAGATCCACGAGCGGCCGCCTATGCGCATGTCAAAGCGGCAATCGCCGTCCACCAAAATGTCTAGGCCGGCGCGCTCCTGGTCGCCGATATAGCAGGCCAGGGCGTCCAGGTATTGTTCGCGGAAAGAGATGTGCGTGAGGGCCTCGTTGAAAGCGCGGCCGTCGAGGTTCTCGGTGTACCAGTGCGGGCGGGGCATGGAGCCGGTACAGGTGGTGGGGAGGATCATGTCTTTGGTGACGGTGAGCATGGCGCGTTCCTCCCTTTTTCTTGCCCTCATCCCCGTGCCTGCCGGCAGGCACGGGGCCCGTCTCCCAATGGGAGAAGGGAACAGCGTCGTAGATAATCGTTTTGTTTTCCGAATCAAGAAGGATACTATGGTGTTTTCGGGGTGTCAAGAAGGCGAATTATTGCCTGTTTAATTCCCTGGTTCTTCATCCGCTTGAGCCAGGCCTGAACGCCGGACAATACTCAATCTTTCTGAGATGGACATCCCAGGCCCGCCCTTGCGCCGCTTCGTGACGACCGGGTGTGAGAAATGCGGACTAGGAGTATCGTTGCAGATAGTAACAAAACCACAAAGCCAACAATGCCGTTGATCGGCTTCATAGCCCTGTCCGTAAATAATCTTACAGACCAACCTGTTATCATGATCGTTGAGTCCCACCTGGCGAGACTCATTTTGGGAAATCTCCTTCTCCCCCCCTGTCCCGCTGGTGGGGCTCCTTCTTTATATCA
>JALLOM010000437.1 GCA_027717865.1 Acidobacteria bacterium AH-259-O06
ATTGTCGCTCTCCCTTCTCGCTATGAAAGAAGGATAAAGTGTCTACGGCCTTTTTGGTGTGCTGATTCGACAAATGGGCGTATCTGAGAGTCATTGAATAGGACTTGTGGCGCATCAGTTCTCTGATAGTGGGTAAATCAACACCGCTCATACACAGGTGACTGGCAAAAGTGTGGCGGAGACTGTGAGTGCAGTGAGCAATCCCTGACTGTCTCAATGCCTTGTAAAAGTGGTACTTGATATCCACCGGCGGGAGCCCGTTCTTTTTGCTGAAGATGTACGGACTGTCCAGCCTTCGAGGGATTTTGCGAAGGGCTTCTTTCACGTCCCTATTCATGGGGATGTAGCTCATCTCTCCATTTTTCTGATCCAAGAGTTCAATATACCCAGTTCGGAAGTTTATGTCTGACCATCTCAATGTCAGAAGTTCACTTTTTCTCAGTCCCGTGTTGACAGCCAAAATAATGAGGGGTTTCAGATACGGCGAGGTGGCAGCAAAGAGCTTCTCCAATTCCTCACCACTGAGGTAACGAAGCTTTTGGTTTTTCACCTTGAGTAATTTGACCTTTGTTCCAATGTTTTCAACAAGAACCCCCCAGTCCACCGCCTTCGTTAACATGTGCTTGAAATTCGCTAAGTCCCTGTTGATCGTAGCCGGTTGGATCTTTCCTCGAACTCCTGCTGTAGACAGGCGATATGCTTTGTAACCTTCGAGCGTCTCGCTTTGCACTTCACTGAGGAGCATATCCTCTCCAAGGTGGCTAATCATCCTCTTAAGACGCTTAGACTTGTCCTCAAAAGCCTTCTGCCCTTCGTTTTTGCACCATTGGAGGTATCGTCTCGCAAACTGCCCCAGAGTCACCTTTGATTGCCGCTTTATCTCCAGATACCGATTCTCATCGATCAGTGTCTGTGCCTTTTTGATTGTCTTCTGGGCCATCTCCTCAGTGGCCACAAGCTCACGGATTCGGATTCCCTTGTAGCTTGTGTCCACCTGCCACTTAGTTCCTCGCCTGTAGTAACCCTTACTTTTTCTTCTTGCCATTTGGCTTCTCCCCACCTTCTCTCGACGCAAGAAGGTGATACATGAAATTCAACGCCATTCTCGGAGGCTTTCTCATCCCGGTTTCCCATCGGGCGATAGTAACCCGATCGACCCCCAGAGCTTTGGCCAGTTGCTGCTGGGTCAAACCGAGTTCTTTTCGCAGAGACTTTACTTGTTCCGCAGCATTCAATTGTTGCCAATGGTTATATAAACCAGTTGCTGTGTCAAGGAATGCTTTTTGGGCGGCACGTTCCTTACGTTCCTTTAGCAACTCGAGATGCAACTTGTTGGTGTAGTAGTCGAAATCCGCACGGAGGAGGTTCAGAAGCGACTCTGCTTCTTTGCGTCGCTTCTCGGCTTGGGTTTCCGCCAAACCGGCCTTTTTTAGCTCCTCCTGCGCGTTTTTGACGGCAGTGACCAAAGATGGACTGGATTCTTCCAGTTTCGCATGTGTCTGGCGGGCCTCGTCAACGGCGTCAATGAGCTCTTGGCGCCTCTCCTTCTCCTTCCGTGCCGCCTGTTCAGACTTTCGCGCCAAATCCAGCTTTAGTTGGGCCGTTTCAAGAACGGTTTCCAGCTCCTTAATTTCGTCAAGGGACTTCATGTATTCGGCGAGGTGCTTCTCAAGTTCCTGTTTCTGTTTCTCCGAACGCCCCAAGTCCAGCTGAAGTTTTGCAGCCCGGTCGATATCCTTCTCCAGTGCTTGGAGTTGCCTTTCCAGCGAGGCAACCTCAGTCTCCATTCCCCTTTCGGATTTTTGAGTCTCCTGCAATTCTTTTTTCTCGCTACCTCCTGCAGTGAAATAACGCCTGTACTCCTCCCAGACCTTGTCGGAAAGACTGTCCTCTCGCGGATCGGTAGAGTGTCCTCCCGCAGCTTTATCGAGTGCGGCCGACAGTGCCGTCTGCTTTGACAAATTAGCTTGGCTGATTGCTTCCCCTTGCTCAATGCTGAGTGCTTTCCACAGGTCAATGTCGATTGTCTCGTGGAGGATGGCTTCAGCGCGTTCGTGAGCCTCGCGCCCAGTATGATTCTCAGGATTGGGCCGGGTGACCTTGAGTGTAGTTTCTGGTTTCCTGTGGAACCTCTTGAAGTAGGTAAAGACATAGGGGCCACTCTCCGCCTGTAGCTCGATCTCCGGCCCCGCATCTCGATGGACGGGTCTAACCGCAACCACGTTTTGGTGCTTGCTCGAGTCCAGATATTCAAAAAGCACCGCTATTGCTTCTCTGAGACTTGTCTTTCCGGCTTCGTTTGGCCCCTCTACGACGGTTAGCCCTGTGGGCGCAAATCGGACCTCGCATTCCTCGGTTCTCCGATAGTTGGCCAGTCGAAGGTAAAGGATTTTCATTCGGTCCTCCGCGAAAGCCGGACCAGGAGAGTGAGGGCATCGCGGGCAGTGATGCTATCGGGACCTTCTTCCTCGATCTTGGACCGCAGTCGTTCGACTGTGCGACTAGCAAAGCCGGAGAATCCTAAGTCCGTGAAATCGGCG
>JALLOM010000450.1 GCA_027717865.1 Acidobacteria bacterium AH-259-O06
AACCTCTCATTGCTGCCTCCATGTTTGGAAATACGACGGATTGCGTGGAAGCGGCACGGGCTCAACTCGAGGAAGCTGGCTACGAGGTGCTCGTCTTCCACGCGACGGGCACAGGTGGACAGACGATGGAGAGCTTGGTCGAGGCAAAATATATTAAGGGTGTACTGGATGTCACAACAACTGAGTGGGCCGATGAAGTTGTGGGGGGTGTTCTAAGTGCGGGGCCCTCCCGTCTTGAAGCAGCTGCATGCACTGGGACTCCTGCAGTGGTTGCACCGGGTTGCCTCGACATGGTGAATTTTTGGGCGCCAGATACGATCCCGGAGAAGTTCGCTGGACGGCGCTTTTACCCTCATAATCCCAACGTCACGCTAATGCGGACCACACCCGAAGAAAATACGGGAATAGGTCGAGTTTTTGCCGAAAAATTGAACCTTTCGGAGGGTCCGGTTGCCGTTTATCTACCCCTGAGAGGCATTTCGGTGATTTCGGCACCCGACGGTCCATTTTACTGGCCAGAGGCAGACGATGCCTTGTTCAGTGCAATCAAAAGCAACCTGCGCCCAGACATTGCCGTATATGACGTATATGAAATGAATGTAAATATCAATGACCCGTCTTTTGCAAAGGCAATGACGGAGGGTTTACTGAAAATGCTGGACTAGGCGGGGGCATTTCCTATGGCCAATGATCGTACCAGGTTATCTAGAAAAGAAATCCTCAAACGACTGAAACAACAGGTCTCGAGCGGAATTCCCATTATCGGTGCTGGTGCGGGCACAGGAATTTCAGCAAAATGTGCCCAGGCGGGTGGAGCTGACCTGATTGTAATTTACAACTCGGGCAGATTTCGCATGGCTGGACACGGATCCCTGTCGGGTTTAATGCCATATGGCGACGCCAATTCTATTGTCCTCGAAATGGCTCGTGAGGTTTTACCCGTCACGACAATCCCTGTATTGGCTGGTGTATGTGGCACCGACCCTTTTCGACTCATGCACGTCTTTCTGAGAGATGTGCGGGCAATGGGCTTCAACGGTGTTCAGAATTTCCCAACGGTGGGTCTGATCGATGGGATTTTTCGCCAAAACCTGGAAGAAACCGGCATGAGTTACTCGAAAGAAATCAAAATGATCGGGTTAGCAAATGAGCTCGATCTCCTGACTACTCCCTACGTGTTCAACGTGGACGAAGCAGTGGAGATGACCAAAGTTGGGGCGGATGTGCTCGTGGCTCACATGGGCCTGACCACGAAGGGGACGATTGGCGCCAGGACGGCGAAGACGCTGGATCAATGCGTGAGAGAGATTCAAGCGATTCATGATGCTGCCAAGGAAGTGCGCGACGACATTTTTGTCATCTGTCACGGAGGACCGTTGAGTGAACCACAGGACGTGGATTACCTTCTGAAAAAAACTCGAGGTGTGGTGGGTTTCTTTGGTGCGAGCAGTGTCGAGCGCTTGCCAACGGAGCAGGCAATTACGGCGCGAGTCAGCGAGTTTAAGCAAATCAAGCTGGAAGAGATCTGAAAAATTTCTTGCTATCGAAAATCTCCAAAAGCGAAAGCCAACGGAATGAAAGCGAATGTTCCCGTCCTCATCTGTTTCCAATACCTCCGACATATAGGATTTCCAACGCGCTGTGACAGGATGTTCGGCCACCCGGGCCCAAACTTCCTCCGACGGAGCGGTTTGATGCACAAACAGGTAGTCATTGCCAAATGCGGAAGGGGTGAATAAATCGCCCATCCAGCACCGTTTAAGAAAAGATCAGCATGAGGCAAAAATATCCGACGATGAGGAAGAGAAATCCCTGCCCTACTTCGTTGTTTCCCAGGACCTATCCCATACTGATCAGCCTCGTCTTAACTCTGTCTGTGGCTTTATGGACCTCATCAGTGTGCGGGCAGGCAAGCGAACTCGAGGTCCGCGTCCTGAGGACGGTTGAGATCAGCAGTTCCTATCGGTACTGCTGGTATCCCGGAATCCATCAGTTTTCCACGGGGGAAATCATGGCGACAATACGCCTGAATCCCGATGAAGTCCATCCGGAAGGAGCGTTCTCTGCTTATTGCATCTCGAGAGATAGAGGGCTGACGTGGAGTCACCGATACACGATGGGGGCAGGAGCTAATAATGATGGAGCTTATAGCCGTGAGCCCCGCAAGGATGGGGTAATTTGGCAGTTGTGGAACTGGATGACACCCGATCCTCCCAGCCAGTCCAAACAGTTGCGTGCAACCTTAACGAAATATGCACGAGGAGGGATGGAAGTTCAGCAAATCAGGGATGTGATTGTACGATTCAATGAGGCGGCCCGCATGGAGCCGCAGCGCATGACGGGATTTGGAAGACTCAAAGATGCTTCAAAGCTGGAAATGACACCCGATGTTTGGATGTTCGGATCGATTCTGGAGGCCTT
>JALLOM010000438.1 GCA_027717865.1 Acidobacteria bacterium AH-259-O06
AGAATCCGATGGCAAGTGTGGCAGTCTGCGGAATCGGTAACATCGGCACGGTCCATGTAGAGAACCTTCTCTCCCTCAGGGGCTGCCAGGTCGTCGGGCTTTTTGACACGGATATCCACCGACTCCAAGAAATAGTACGCCGATTCAGCCTCCGCCCCTATGCCAGTGAGGGTGAGCTCTTCAGCGACGAATCGGTGGAAGCTGTTGTCCTCTCCACTCCCAGCCACATCCACAGGGAGCAGTGCCTGAAGGCCCTGGAAGCCAACAAGCATGTCTTCGTGGAAAAACCTCTCGCCAGTAACATGAATGATGCGCAGGAGATCTTGCGTGCTTCGGAGGCCAGCCGAAGAGTTGTGCAGGTGGGTTTTTGCGAGCGCTGCAATGTCAATTATCTGGAGGCCAAGAGGGCGATTGACCGTGGTCGTCTGGGCAGGATCCGGGCCATTCAAACTTCACGTTTCGCACCCTATGATCTGGGCGATCCAACCTGGGATCTGGGGATTCTGGATGTAGCCGTTCACAACCTCGACTTGATTCTGTGGCTTACCGGCCGCTTCCCAACCTCTGTGTTTACCAAGGCAGTTCAGGTGTATCGCGACAGCTCAATCCCCCATGCCGGCGTCATTATTCTTAACTTTGAGGACGGCAGCTTTGCAACAGATCACATTTATTGGGTCAAGGACCGGGAGCACCCTCTCAGCCATTGTGCCCGCTCTCGCATGTTCATTCAGGGTGAGGAGGCTGTTTTGAAGTTGATTTGACCACCCGCCCATCAAGCCTGCTCGATCAGGAAGAATTCCGGCTTTTGGATTCGCTCGTCATTGGCGGACCCGAGTACTCCGGTTGTTTGAAGCTCCAATTCGAATACTTACTTGAGGTCGATTGAGGAAGGTGCCGAGGTGGTGGCACCAGTGGCGGATGCTGTTGCAACCCAGCGGTTGGTCGAGGCTGCCTTCGAATCACTTCAATCCGGCATCGAAGTCCCGCTCGTTGAGTAAGACAGAGCCCCTTGAAGGAGGCGCAGCTAGTTCATCCGTTCAGGCAATACCACACGTGACCTAATACCGGTCCCGCGAGACGCAATATGTCCCATGATGTTCCCCAGGTGGCACTTCAGGCCATCGACTACCTGCTGATTGGCCTGTATCTGTCCGCCCTGATTGGGCTTGGGCTCTACTACCGAAAGTACGCCCAGGAAGATCTGGAGCATTTTTTCCTGACGGGGCGGAGGTTTCCGGGATGGATGAGCGGCACCAGCTATGCCGTCACATGCATGAATGCCGACGTGGCACCCGCCTATTGTGGCATGACCGTGATTACTGGAGTCTATATCTGCTGGTGGTACATTTCTCGCTTCGGTTTTGGCCTCATGATCGGGGCCGTACTGTTTGCCGTGGTCTGGTGGCGGCTGAAGATCTTCACCTCGCCCGAGTTCTATGAACTACGATTTGCCGGCTCCGCTGCGATCACTCTGCGCACCTGGATATCCTTGCGAAGTGCCTTCATCGCAGTGGTGGCCTGGACCGGGTCCGGCTTGCTCGGCCTTTCCAAGATTTCGGAATCCGTGTTGGGGTGGGACAAACTGACTACTTTTGCCATAGTCCTTCCGGTCATTCTGTTCTATGTCATCCTCTCCGGATACATCGGCGTCGTATTGAGTGACCTCTTCCAGGCTATTATCCTGATCGCCGCGTCGATCATGATGATGGGTCTGGTGTGGCACGATTTCGGCGGGCCAGGCGGTCTCTACACAGCGCTGGTGAACCAGTACGGAGAGGCAGTCGTGAGCTGGCATCCTCCGCGGAGTCATGAGCTGCTGGGAGTTGTGGGAGTGATCGCGTGGACGGTGGGTACGGCGGTTGGATACGGCGGAGACCTGGCGCCCATGGCCGTTGCCATGGAGGGTCAGCGAGTTCTGTCCTGCAAGACTGCCCGGGAGGCCTCAAAGATGTACATCTGGGCCGAAGTGACCATGTTTCTCATGGTGGCAACACTGACCCTGCCTGCACTTGCGGCGATGGTGATGTGGCCGGGATTGCGCGATGGTTCTATCGACAAGGAACTGTCCTACGGAATGCTGATTGGCCACTATCTTCCACCGGGCGTGCTTGGTCTGGCGCTAGTGGCCCTTTTCGCTTCCATCATGTCGACAGTGGATTCGAACATGAACTTCGGCGGTCAGGTATTCATCAATGATGTCTACAAGCGATTGATACGCCCCGTCGCATCAACTCGGCATTACCTCCTGGTCGGCAAGTTGGTGATGTTCGTGATCATGAGTCTGGCGATCCTGGTGGCCACTCAGGACAGAACATCATCGACATTGTGGTCTTCATGCTCGGTTTGTCATCGGCTGAGATTACAGCCAATTGGGGGCAGTGGTGGTGGTGGCGGTTTAATGCACCCGCCCGTTTGGCTGCTTCCTTTGGTGGTCCCTTGATCTTCCTGCTCAATAAGTACGTGCTGTTCCGCTTTTTTATCCAGGGAGGTCAGGATACCGCCTATCTGGTCATACTCGTGTCAATAGTAGT
>JALLOM010000044.1 GCA_027717865.1 Acidobacteria bacterium AH-259-O06
CCTTGCGCAACACATCCTCGCCTCTCAGCAAACGGTTGTGAAGATGAGGACACTATTGACCGATCCCAAAACCAGCGAGTTTGTTGCGGTAACTATCGCGGAAGCCATGGGGTTGTTGGAGACAGAGGATTTGCTTGCCGCCATTAAAAGATTGGGGATTCCCAATAATCACACTGTTGTAAACATGATTGTACCTCCAACGAATTGCGATTTTTGCTCAGTAAAGAGTGCTGAAGAGGCCGGCTACCTCTGGGATTTAGATGCGAAGGTCGGGAGTTCAAACTATACCCTTACCCAGGTTCCGCTCTTCCCTTATGAAATCCGGGGGGTGGAGAACCTCAATAAGATAGCAGAGCTTCTGTATGGTGTAAAGCAGAAAAACCAGAAGCCCAGATCCGATGTGCAATGAACCAGGACCTGGTATGCAGGCTTCAAGTAATGAAAGGGGAATGCCATGGCAAACACAGGTAAGGAATCACCGCTTGAGGCTTTAGAAGAGGAAGTCCTGAAGAAACGAGCTGAGATGTCCGAATTGCTGGAGAAAATCCAGGACATCCCGTCCCAGGTTAAGCAGTTGGGGAAAATATCTGAGTTTGCAGAGTTGAAGAACATTGGCGATGCTGTAGCAGAGATGGAAAAAAAAGTCGGCGAAAAGCGTGAAGCCATTCAGAGTACGCTCCGTGATATTCAGGATGAAATAGCGTCGTTAAGGAAATTGGGGGAGAAGGCTGCAACTGAAGATGTTACAGAAGAGATGAAGAATTTGGTTGAGCGGGTGAAAGAGAAAAAAGAATCTGTGGAGAAAGCCATCCAGGAGGTTGACCAGTTGAGGGAACACTACAGCAAAATGTTTCTGGGGAAGTAAAGAGAAAATTGAGATCGAATGTCTCTTGAAGAACACCGGTGCTTGAGTACGGAATAGGTCTAATGAAGAACACGGAAAAAGAGAAATACGAAGAGCACATCAGGAAGCTTGAAGAACGGATCAAGCAATTGGAAGCAGAATCCAAAAAGGCTACAGAAAAGGCTAAAGAAGAAGAGAGCGGCGAGGAAGCTGCAGGAGAGGGGACTGCCGCCAACATTCTCGAAAGCTTAGGTAAAAGTTTTGGCTTGAGTGGATTGATCAAGAGCGTATCGAAGATGCCGGAGTTCCAGGATCGCCTTGGAGAAATTGACGAAGAGTTACGTAGAAGACTGAAAGAAACTCCACTGAAAAGATCGGGCGGTCGGGGTGTTAGAGGGATGCCTTCCAGGGTTGGCACTCGCGGGCCTGGGCGAAGGACTGTCCGGGCGAGAGAAGAACCGCCTCCTGAGCCTTCCCGCCAAGTGGATATATTTGATGAAGACGATCACGTCCTGGTGGTGTGCGAGATCCCGGGATCCGAGGAAGATAAAATGGCCGTTAAACTGAACAAGGACAAACTGTCCATTACCGCAGAAACATTTCATCGCAAGGGCGGAACTTTCCAAAAGGAGCTTGTGTTGCCCTGTGTGCCGGAAGGAGAGTTATCCCAAAGTTACAAGAATGGCATTCTTCGGGTGAAGATCATGAAAGAAAAGAATGAGTCGTAGTCGACAGTCAAGAATCATACGCCACTTCACTAATGCGGTTGGGAGATCGTTGTTGTGCCCATAGACATCGACGAAAGCAATCTTAAGCACGGCGTTCTGGGGCTGGTCATTGCCCTGGTAGAAATCATTCGGGATGCTCTAAAACTGCAAGCGTTGAGACGCATGGAGGGAGGCAGTCTCACGGAAGAAGAGACGGACAGATTGGGAAGAGCTTTAAAAGAACTTGACGTCGTGATCGAGCAGATAAAAGAAGAGCAAGGGGTCACCGAGGCAGTGCGCTCTGTCAGAGAGGGGCTGGACGATGTCGTAGACGACGTTCTGGATCAAATGATTAACCCGGAAAAATGGGAAGAAGAGGTGGGTAAGCATTCATGAGTACGGGAAGATATTTGTATTGCATTGTTTCTGGGGCACACAAAATCAAATTCGGTTCTATAGGGATTGATGATTCCCACGTTTACAGCATTTCACACAATGACCTTTCTGTCATTGTCCACGATTGTGACGCGAAGGCCTATGATTCCAAGGACGAAGAAGTTGTGGGAAAGTGGGTCTTGAACCACGAGAAGGTCACTGAACTGACAATGGATAAGTTTGGCACCGTTCTTCCCTTTAGATTCAATACAATTATTGAAGCGGAGGATGAACAGGAAGTAGATAAGCATGTGTTGAATTGGCTGACTGAGGACCAGGAGACCATTAAAGAAAAGTTAGAAAAAATAAGGGGTAAAGCTGAATATGGTGTTCAAATCTCGTGGGATGCTCAGGCCGTTTCAAATAAGATCATAAAGCAAGATAAGGGATTCCAATCACTAGAAGAAGAAATCGAGAACATGCCAGAGGGATTGGCCTATATGAATCGCCAGAAGCTGGAGAACCTCTTGAAAAAAAGATTGGAGAAAGAGGCGGACATTTACTTTAAGCAATTCTACTCGGCCATTAAAGGATGTGTGGATGATGTGAAAATTGAAAAAGCCAGGAAGGAACCTGCACCGAGGCAGATGATCATGAATCTCTCTTGCCTTGCTTCTGACGGTGCCAAGGCCCTGGCTGAAGAATTGGAAAAGATTGGAAAACTGGAAGGATTCTTTGTTCGTTTTACGGGTCCATGGCCAGCCTATAGTTTTGTGGAGGGTTAGACGTGGAGCGCAAGGGAGCACAGGGACGTTTCAATTTAGCAAAGGACAACAAGATCCAGAGCGCACTAGATGGGGTACGAAGGCTGAATATGCCCAAGAGTATCGACGGTGAACCAGTCATTGATGGACGACAGGCAGCCTTTGATGGCGGGTCTGTTTTCAGGTCAAGTTGGAAAATGGGTCAGCTCTATTTAACAAAGAGTAGATTGCTTTTCTACCAAGGGCAAAATCAAATTAGAGACGTACAACTTTCTGCCATAAAGGATATTAATGTGCTTGAAAGAGACTGGGTGCCCGGGAGAAAGACCGTGCAGCTATGTCTGATTGAGCAACGCGGGGAAAGAACAAGAAAGTCATTTTTCAGTTTCGATGACGCCGACTTATGGAGAGATCGTATTGAGAATTTGATTGTGAAAGGGAGGTGAGTTGTGCCTAACCTACTAAAAAGAACAGTCCTCCTTGGTTATCAGAAAGGGAAAGGACGCACGATGGACAGGCGAGCTGAAGCGGATCTGCGTCGTGGCAAGCCTGAGAATGTAGAGGCAAGATACACGAGAGCTACATCTAAAGGGTATGACAGGCGAGCTGAAGCGGATCTGCGTCGTGGCAGGCCTGAGAACGTAGAGGGAAGATACACCAGACCTGCACCTAAAGGGTATGTTCGTAAACATACTGAGTTTTTTTCCAAAATCAAAAGGCGAGCTGAAGGGGAACTGCCCCGTAGCAGGCCCAAGTATACCTATAGCAAGGGGGGATATCGCCCAGTTCCTACAAGCCCGTATAAGCCTGTCCCCTTGAAGCCATATACCCCAGTACCCTTGAAGCCGTATACGCCGGTTCCTTTAAAGCCGTACAAGCCTGTACCCCTCAAGGATTACACACCTGTCCCTTTAAAGCCGTACAAGCCTGTACCCTTGAAGCCGTATACCCCAGTTCCCTTAAAGCCGTATACCCCAGTTCCATTGAAGCCGTACAAGCCCGTACCATTGAAGCCGTACACCCCGGTCCCTTTGAAACCTTACACACCGGTCCCTTTGAAACCTTACACACCCGTTCCGCCCAAACGCTATAAACTTTTAGGTGAGAAGCGGAGAAAGGGTGAGCTTATTAAAGGGGGAGCCTACAGCAGGGAGACCTGCCCTTACTGCGACGAGATTATTGAATTGAGGACATCCGGGGTGGTCATGCGCTGTCACAATTGTAAGAACAAACTCCGTTATACCGATTAATCAGTCAGGAGTCCCACACATACATACGATGACCATGCGTGGAGACGAAGAAAGCAACAGCTACCTGGAGCCCGTTCTCCAACGAACGCATGCGACCCTAGTTGATCTGCTGGATCGTGTCCTGGAAAAAGGCGTCGTACTCCACGCGGATATAATCGTTTCTGTCGCCGGCATCCCATTAATTGGGGTCACTCTGCGGGCAGCCCTGGCTGGAATGGAGACCATGCTGAAATACGGCATTATGGAAGCGTGGGATGAAAACATCCGGGCGTGGGAAACAAATTATAGAAAATTGAAGCAACGCAATTTTCTGAAAGATGACCGGGTCATTCTGGATATGTTGGGTGCTCACTACTATAAGAAGGGCATCTACGCCGCCTGGCGATACGCTCATTTTTATCTCACGGATAACACCTTATTCCTGTATCACGGAACCTATGATGAAGTTCTGTTGAAAATTGATTTACCTCAGATTCGCGGAATGGTCGTGAGGCCTGAGAAATCATTTTCCAACCAAATCCGTGAGGTGCTTTACGTCATTCTTGATAATGAGAAGGTCCATCGGCTGCGTTCGCGAGACGTTCATACCTTGAAAAATACCATAGCCACATTGGTGGCGGATAACGGCACTTATACCGATGCAGACGTTGCGATTCCCGAGTATGAGGAGTCAATTGCCAACATTTTAGCCCCTGACGAACAGGTTACCCACCGGGGGAGAGTCTGGCATCTTTATGAAGACGGTGCCGCGGGCAGCATCGCGAATACAACCTGGCGCCCCGGGAAATTGTATCTCACTAACCGCCGCCTATGTTGGTGGCATGAAATGGATTCAAAGTTTCTGCTGGATATACCTATAGAATCAATTTGCGGCTGTTACGAACACGAGAGAAGCTCGAGTTTATATAAGCAGGAAAAAAGTGGTCTGGATTTGGTTTATGAGCAGGATTCTGTTAAACGGGTGGTGTCTTTTTCAGGAAAAGAGGTGGAAGATTGGCGAGAGGCTATTCAATCCGCCATAAGCCAAACTGGAAAGCAACCTGTCCGGGAAAAGGAATCTTGTCCAGAATGTAATCAATTATCAGATAGCGAACATTTACTGAATAAGGGCTGTCCACATTGCGGCTGGATGAGTGCCAGAATGCAAAGAAAAGGCTTGGGGGCTCCTGTCTGATGTCAAAGGCGATTGGTATAGATCTGGGCACGACATTTTCTGTGGCTGCCTATGCAGAAGGGGGAAGGGTCAAGGTTATTCCCAATGCTGAAGGGGATCATCTCACACCGTCCGTTGTGGCGTTTACCCGCGAAGAATCGCTACTCGTAGGAAAGGTATCCAGGGCGCAGGCCGTAGCCAACCCTGAGCGGACGGTCGCATCCATTAAAAGGCTGATGGGGTCAAATAAGAGGGTTACTATTGGCAAGCGGGAATTTACACCGCAAGAAATTTCAAGTTTTATTCTTGCCAAAATAAAACGGGATATGGAAAAAACATTAGGCCAATCAGTCACAAAAGTGGTCATTACCGTGCCTGCATATTTCGGTGACAATCAACGGCAGGCAACCATTGAAGCCGGTAAATTGGCAGGCTTGGAAGTCATGCGTATTGTCAGCGAACCGACCGCGGCAGCTTTAGCTTACGGGTTACACTGCGAAGATATTCATCACATTCTTGTGTGGGATCTTGGAGGTGGAACGTTTGATGTGTCCGTTCTTGAACTCGGCGATGGCGTATTCGAAGTCAAAGCGGTAAATGGGAATACTCATCTGGGTGGGGATGACTGGGACCAGAACATTGTCAGTTACCTGGTTGAGGAAATCAAAACTACAACAAGTATTGATGTCAACGGTGACAGAAGCGTTTTACAAAAATTGAAAGAAGTGTCTGAGAAAGCCAAAATTGAGTTGTCGGTTAGTACGGTTGCGAAAATTCGAGTGCCAATTGTTTCCAATGGTACGGGTTTCACAACGACCCTTACTCGAAAAAAGTTTGAGGAGCTAGGGAAGGACTTACTTAGAAAGATGGTGGAACCCACGAAACAAGCTTTAGCTGACGCCAGGTTAAAAGCCGATGACATTGACAAAATAGTGCTTGTGGGGGGGGGGCCACGAGGATGCCCTCTGTTCAAAATCTGGCAAGAGAACTCTTTGGGAAAGAGCCCTACAAGAACATCAATCCTGATGAAGTCGTGGCAATCGGGGCGGCCGTGCAGGCGGGCGTTCTGCTGGGAGAAATCAAGGACATTGCCTTGGTAGATGTGATCCCACTGTCGCTGGGAATCGAAGCCCAGGCGGGAATATTTGCCAAGATTATTGAGCGGAATAGTGCCATTCCCACTTCAGCGGGACAGATATTCACCACAGCAAAGGATAATCAGCCCCAGGTGGACGTACGCGTCTTTCAGGGGGAACGAGCTCTGACAGTAGACAATGGCTATCTAGGAGAATTTACATTGGATAATATCCCGCTTGCCAAAAGAGGCATCCCACAGATTGAAGTCACCTTCCACGTTGATGCAAACGCGGTTATCTCAGTATCAGCACTTGACTTGCATACTGAGCAGGAGCAATCAATCACGTTAAAGTCCCCACAACGAATGACCGATGAACAAATTCGGAGATGCATTAAGGAAGCTGGGAAATATGCTGAAGAAGATGAGCAACGCAAGGAGCGTATGCAACTGGGAATTCGGGCAGAGAACATGATTGCTGCGGCGGAAATGGTGCTGGAGGAAAACGAAGGTTTAATCAGCAGAGCGGATGTGGAGGAGCTTGAAGCAAGCATCTTTAAGGTGCAGGAGGCCTTAGCAAGCGGAGAGTCAGATAAAATTGAATTGCGGACCAAGGAACTGAAAGAACTTGTGCAGGCTGTATCCGATCAAATGAAGCGTAAAAACCAGTTGGTAGATGTCGATATGCGTATTGGTGTTTGATCCACTGTGAGACAAAACGAAAAAAACATGCCTGATCTGCTCCCGAATGAATCAATCATTCTCACCGATCAGGCATTCATAAAAAAACACCCGCGTAGTGGTTGGAAACCAGGGCATCTGGCACTAACGAACAAGCGGCTGGTGCTCCGTCAACCCGCGCGGGATATTTTCGAAATGTTTCTTGAGGCCATTTCGAGTGTTGCCACTGAGAAGAAGGGATTCATATTGAGAAGCGTGGATGCCCTCTGCGTAACTTTTGTGAATCCGCCGAAATCAGATTCCGCGCGTTTGAAGTCTAGACCTTCAGACGTTCCCTCGCGCTTCAAACACCCATCCAGGGTGTGGATTGTGGTAAAGAATGCACAAAACTGGCAAAAAGAAATTTTTAACCGCACCAAACTCCAAGTTTCAGAAGACGACATCGAAAAGATTGCCGCTGAGCTGGGTCCGGAGAGCCAATCTATTCTTTTTCACATTTGGGAAGCAAGGCATGCGACCATTCAGGAACTTGCCAAGCTATACGATGCCCCCAACCATATGGAGGTGTTACATAGAATCAGAAACATTATGAATCCGGTCAGTGAGAAAGTAGTGGGATTTCCAATATTGGTGTTTGAGCGCTCAAAAATCATCGACCCAGCAGTAGGCTACGGACACAATCAACGGAATCTGGTGAACGTGTATGAGCGCTCGAAGGCTGACCCGGTAACAGGAGGGGAGAAAGTTTTATTTAGTTGGTGGATCACAGGGGAGAGAGAAGCGAAGAAAGAGTCTATTAAGCCTTTAATGGATCTTTTTGACGAGGAAGATCATATCGTGTTTGTCATGGAACTTAGAGGTGTTGAGGAAAAAGATATTGAGGTGACAATTGATGGTGACCATCTCAAACTCTCGTGTGACTCCCCAGATGTGAACTTCTCTGAAGATATTCTACTTCCTTCCGTGGTTGACCCGGGTACTATCGAAAAGCGCTATCGTAACGGAATATTGGAAGTCAAGCTACGAAAGAGTCTGACTAAGATGAAAGGAAGAGCTCACCCAAAAACTAGCTAACTTCAAGAAATTAAGAAAGGAGATGGGAATGTCTGGAACAGCTGAAGAAAGAGTTAAAAATTTAGAAACGCAGTTAGAGGTCAAACAAGATGAGTTGGCCGGGACCGAAACCAATTTACAAACACAAATAGAATTAACGCAAAAAGAGATAGCCCGATTAGAACAGGCTTTAAAAGAAGCCCAGTGGCAGGAGAAATTAGAAAGGGTAGAAAAACAATTAGTTCAATTGTATCGAGAAGAAAGGAAGCAAGAGGACAAAATCAATGGAGATGTTAATGCACTCTTTCATAAAACAGCCAAGATTGTGGAAAAAATGAATCGAGGGTTTAAGGATTTGGAAGAATTAAGAGGAAAGAGATCTGACATTGAGAGGGGCTTAATTAAAGGAAGTCAAGACCGTCAAATGAGAGATGCCATAGAATTCAAGAAGGCAGAAGTAATTAGAGAGGTGGGAGTTACAGAACAGCTAGAAGGCGGGACTTCTTTAATAAGGACGGTAAATGTTGAGCTGGGCATTCAGGAAAGTGAAGAATTAGGAAAAGCAGTTATTAGACTTCCAATTTATGCCCGGAATATCTATGAGGAAGTAAGAAGGGCTGGAGGAAGACCGCTTAGAACCAGATGGGATGAATTGATTAGGGTTGCCAGGATACCCGAGCCAAGGATTATTAGAGCAAGAGAGGAATTAAACAAGAATCTGGAAGTTCTAAGAGAAAAAGGGCGTATTGTTTATGAAGAAGAGGGCGATAGCTTGATTATAAGAGAGATGATCAAAGAAGAAGTGAGCAGCTAGGATGGGATAGTGATTGAACGTAAAAGCGACAGGAGGGAGATATGGCACTGACACCAAATGAGAAGGAAATGTTAGCGGTGTTTAAGGAGGTAAAGAAGACCAATGCCTGGGCGATGGGTAAAAAGTTGCTCTATTCCACAGAATATGCAGAGGATCTCTTAAAGGGACTTTGTGCAAAAGGATATCTTGGCAAGCAAGCGGGTGGGAAATATCCAATCTATTCACTGACGGGGAAGGGGAAACAAGAGATAGCGGGAAGAAGAACGCTATAAAGCAACCGGGGCCAACACGGCGGTGCTGCCATGGCTGTTGTCCGGCTAAGGAAGCCTCACCAGAAGTGCATAGCATATGATGGGACCCGTCTCAATCTTATGAAACAGACAAGCAAGGAGTAAAGAGAGATGGTTTGGAAGTCGCCTCTTTCATCTAGGGCTTTATCAACCACAACCAGAGTGATGTCGCCATTTTCATCTACGCGTTTGTTGAGCACCACCAGAATGATTAGGAAAACATGGGTGGGCAAGCCGGACGGGATCCGCTTTCAGGCGTTGAGGGTCATTGCGCGCCTGAGCGAAGTGAAGGTGGATGAGATGGCCTCCCTGCTCCTCGTTCCGACTCGCTATGCAGAGGAGCTATGTCAGAAGCTAGTGAAGGATGGATATATCACGAAGTCTGCTCGAGGCGGGTATACCCTTAAGGAGAATCTCAGCGAAGAGATCCTGGAATTCGTGAAGTTACGGCAGGTCATTTACAGGGATGAGGTGTGTAAGCAGTTCATGATCTCGCCGGAAGAGGCCACGAGGTTGTGTGAAGCCTTGGTCGAAGCGGGCCATCTGATCAAGACCAGTCGGGGAGGGTATCTCCTGAAGAAAGACAAGGATCTAGCGCTCACAACGATTCAAAGGTTGAACAAAGAGACCACGAAGGAGGAGGTGGGGGAGCGCTTGGGCGTCCCCGCAAGCTACGCCGGCTTGCTCTGCGATTTGTTAGCCCGGGAGTACGCCATCTTAAGGACCCCCAAGGGGACATATCGACCAGCAGAAAAGGATCAAAGCAGAGTCCTAAGGATAGTTAGAGAGCACGGGCAGGCTCCCATAGGTGGGATAGTCCACAAGATGAAGATTACTCCAGCCTATGCAGAGCTTTTATGCAGCAATTTGGTAAAACAGGATTACTTAAAAAAGGTGCCTAAAGAGGCTTATGCCTTGGTGGAAAAGAAAAGATGAGTGAGGATGGGCAGACGCGAGGGGGATGGATCAGTGCTAGTGAATTGGAAGCCTTGAAGATATAGCCAGAAAATTACCGGCGGGGCTTTCTGGCAACCGAAATTTGGCGGCTCGAATCCGGTGCATGCAACTGCTCCGAGAGAAAGCGGAGGAGATAGAGAAATGGCGACCCCTGACGAGATGCAAATTTTACAAGCATTTAGGAAACTGGGAGAGGCCGACCGGATAGAGCTGACTGAGGTCCTATCTGAGACTTGGCTAGGGGGCTCTAAAAAGATTGAATACCTCTGCCACTATCTCCGTAGGAAAGGCCTGGTGCGAGAGGTTGGGCGCGAAAAAGGAAGAAATAGGTATGCTCTTACACCAAAAGGGCTAGCCATTGTGGGGCGTCGTTGAGGGGAGGAGGGCAGTGGGCCGCTAGATCTCTTGCTGGTGCTTTGGACCTTAAATGAGGCGCTCTGACAGCAGCCCAGAACGCGGAGGAGATGGAGAAATGCCGACCACTACCGAGTTACGGGTCTTACAAGCACTCAGGAAACTGGGAGAGGGCGACCGGATAGCCGTGGCTTCTGAGATTGGGCTAGGCTCTGAAATGGCTGATTACCTCTGCCGGTATCTCTCTACGAAAGGACTGGTCCGAAAGGTTGGGCGCGCCAGAGGGAGAACTAGGTATGTTCTTACACTGGAAGGGCTAACCATTGTGGAGTGAACAAACGCTAGGTAGAAAGGGGGGAAGGAGGGAGGATAAATGACCGGCACTGAGAGACAGGTGCTAAGAATAATGTGGCAGTTGAAGGCAGCGGACGCAGAAACAATTGCGGCTGCCATGGGGTTTTCCGTTTCCTATCTAAGAGATTTGTGTCGTTCTCTCATTGAAAAGAAATTTCTTAGTGGATCGCCTGCACAGTATCGTCTCACCGCCAAAGGGTCCAGCGTGGCGCCTAAAAGGGAACAGAGGCAAAGGGTGAAAGCAAAATGAAACCGAATCCCCTCTCTCTTGAAGAGGTAGAGGCTGACCTTAAATTGAGCCCTCAGAAGGCTTATGAGCAGGTAGAGGCTGAGTTCACTGTTCATAGCCTGAACCTGTCTCGCCAAAGGTAAAGAGGTGTCTTGGTACTTTTGCTCCTCCTGTCTCCATCGAAGAGAATTGGTTCATTGGTGATAGATTAATCGGTGACCAGTAATAAATGAACCAATTAACTAATTAACGGATTAACAAATCAACCAGAAAGTGATTGGTATGACCGGCGCTGAGAGACAGGTGCTAGGGATGGTGCGACAGTTGAAGGCAGCGGACGCAGAAACAATTGCGGCTGCCATGGGGTTTTCCGTTTCCTATGTAAGAGATTTGTGTCGTTCTCTCATTGAAAAGAAATTTCTTACCGGATCGCCTGCAGAATATCGTCTCACCCCATCGAGCGGAGGCAAAGTTTATAATCGAGAGAAAAGGGAACCTGTTCCAGAAGAGGGGGGGCTCCCTGTGGGGAAAAGGGTCTATGCAATAGGAGAGCCGATCGGTGAAATCAAACATAAAGCGAATCTCCCCTCTCCCGAAGAGGTAGAGAGTACCCTTAAATCGAGCCCTCAGAAAACCTATGAGCAGGTAGAGGCAGAATTGACCGTCCATACACTTACCTGTCCCGCCAAAGGGAAAGAGGTGTCTTGGCACTTTTGCTCCACCTGTCCCCATCAAAAAGGGATCGACCTTAAAGAGTGGACGGTTCAGTGCCACTACGAGTTTTCTGAAGAGGAGTTGCCCATAGAAACACAGGACTTCTTTTCCTTCGTTTCGTGCCCCTTAGTGGAGCGGGACCTGAGCATTCCGGAATGTGAGCAATGCCGCTATCATCGGGGGGTGGTCGGGGAAGTCAATCCCCAAAATAAAAGGGCTAAAGGGTGGATCATTTGTGGTTTTCCACACACCATCGAATTCAAAAAAAATGAGGAGGGAAGCGAGTTCGAAACTCTGGGAAAGAAGATGCGAATTGTCCCAATGAGATGGGAGTGAAGTATACAAAGAAAGGAGATATTTATGGGGGTAGTCGGTACGGAGTTGGAGGCATTGGAGGCTGTTGAAGAAAAGGGCGGGCAGACTAATGCCCAATCCGTGGCCAAGAAGTTAAAGATGAATGTGGATTACGTCCGGACGGTTCTGACTGGCTTGGCAAGGCGTGATTTTCTCGACCTTTCCAAAAAGGGGATTTATTGGCTCACCCCAAAAGGAAAAGCGGACATAGATAGAAGAAGAAAGCTATCCAGTTTGTCGTGAGTTCCTTGCCAAAGCGTGATTTTCTCGGCCTTTCCAAAACGGGGATCTATTCACTGACGGACAAGGGAAAACAGGAGATAGCGGGAAGAAGAACGCTATAAAAGAAATTGATGGCAGAAGAGGATGCGGTGATAAGAGAAAAGGTTTTTCAAGCCTATAGGGAGGCAACCACCCTTTTTAAACAGGCTGACTATGAGGAAGCCTTGGCAAAGTATGATGAGGTCATTGCCTTAGGGAGGGACTGGCCTCATGACGATATGGTGTCGAGGTCTGTCCATGCCGCACTGGACCAGGTAACAAAATGCCAATACAGATTGCTTAAAATCTAATGGCTACAATTTTCTATATAAGAAGACTTGGCGAAAGAATCAGGCCTTAGCGTTAAAGCTATTAGAGCCTATCATTTGGACAAGCTGTTTGTGATTCAGCTCAAAGACATCGTTGGGCGCAATGGATTTCAAGTGGAAAAATCGGAAGCCAACCGATCCCTGGTCGGCGCGAAGGGGATCTTGAATATGTAATTGCGAAGAAGACATACACAACACGAATCTATGGTTAAGAGTAAGAAAGAACACTGTAAGCCAAAGCAACAACAGTATAAGACCGCTTCATTAGCACCGGGCTTCCTCATCGCCGTACCCCCACGGGTAAGCCCCCTCTTTCACCGGAGCGTTATTCTCCTTATTGAGCACGACGCCAAAGGGAGTATGGGTTTGGTTTTAAGCAATCCAACAAGCCACTCGGTGGCGGAACTCAACAAGGCGCTCAAGATGTGTCGGCGACGTGAGGAATGTGTGTTTTTAGGAGGACCCGTCGAGCTTTCTTTGGGCTTTATTCTTCATAACGACCATTATCGAGGACCCGATACCAAACCAATTGCGGACGGCCTAGCCCTCAGCACTAGCCTAGAAAGCATGAAAGTGATTTCTGAGGACAAGACTCTTACCTTTCGGTGCTTTATAGGCTATGCGGGATGGGGGCCAAGCCAGCTAGAGACCGAAATTGCCGACGGAAAATGGCTTACCTGTCCTCTGGTTCGCCGTCTTGTGTTTTCCCCTGAACCCGAAAAGCTGTGGGGAACCGTTCTGAGATATATGGGGGTGGATCCGATGTCCGTTATTCCAGACGGCGGTTCCATTCACTAACAAAAATCAGTAGCACTTTGAAGCGTAAGCTGGAGCAGGAACTGGAGAGAGCGCTTAAACAGTAAGGGGAAAGACAGTGAGTAATACAGATGCGTTCAAATATGTGGATTTCGTTTTAAGAGGAATGTTGAGCTCCAAATTTCCGAGAGCAACTCGAAGCGGCCTTTGCGAAGCTTATTTGGCAAGAGTTGGAAGGAAGCAAAGCCCTAGAAGAGGTGATAGGTAAAATAATGGTGAGATTATGAAGCACAATGAGCGATACCTTTATTATCTATATAAGAAGTCTAAGAAGGAAACGTATAAGGGAGAAATTGGTGATTTAGAAAGGGTATCACCTTACCTTTATTATCTATATAAAAGGGTATTATCACCTGAGCAAAAAGAGATTCTGGAGATTATTAGAGGCGGCGCAGAGATCACCCCTCGGGAGATGGCCGAGAAGATGGAAATAGAAGATGTTAATTATATAACCAAGATATGCAAGTCCATGGTCGAGAAAGACTGGGTAGATGTTTTGGTTTCAGGAAAAGTAATAATAACACCTAAAGGTGAAAGGGTCTTAGGAAGATATCCTGTGTATCAATTAACTAAATCGATAAAAAGGAGGTGAGATTGTGACGCCGAATGAGAAGGAATTGGTAGAATTGTTTGAAGGGGTGGCTAAAGCCAGTGCTGTTACTATGGGTAAGAAGACCTATCTTTCCATAGATTATACCCAGACTCTCTGCAATAGACTAGTAGCACAGGGATTTCTTACAGTAGTTACCCCTGGTAGATGGCCTGTATATAAAATTAAAGGGAAGAAGCGAAAGGAGAAATGATGGCTGAAGTAAGAACAAAAAGAGTGGTTTCTAAGGCTATGGCAGAACTAAAATGCGGCTATTGTAAAGGAACAGGAAAGGACCCCTGGGGACTCATGTCAGTATTAAGTGCCTGTCAAGTATGTAATGGTAAGGGAACCGTTAATATTGCGCAACCCTACATAACCTGTCCTGTATGTAAAGGAAGGGGAAATGAAAGAAATACGAGGGTCACCTGTTCGGCTTGCAAAGGTAAAGGGGTGGTCCATATTGAAAAAGGGATGAAAAGCTGTCCTGATTGCGGCGGAACTGGAATGACAGGTTCTGTGGGCTTGAGGAAATATTGTCTAAAGTGTCATGGTATTGGTAGAGTAAGCGCTTAGATTTTAATGAATAATTAGTTTTATGAAATCGGCAATTGGTTTTGTCAGGGCTGCGACCATAGTTAAGGGTAAATATTCTTATAAGAAAATACAAACACCCAAAGATGAGGCACGGAACTATTTTAATAAGGGGAGACTCTTTGCTTCCTATTGAAGGCAAGGTTGAACAGGCAATTGATGCCTATAAAAAGGCCCTAGAAATAGAGCCAAACTATAAACCAGCTCAGGATAATTTAAGATTTCTTTATTGGCTGATGGGTAAATATTCTTATAAGAAAATACAAATGCCTGAAGATGAGGCACGGAAATAAATTATAGAGCAACACGGGGAAACTACGACGTGACTTTCCCAGAAGAAGTGAAAACCACATATATCGGCATTTGATTGACTTTCTGTTGACAACGCCGGAAAGCCCTCAATCACAAGCTTTTTACGAGAAAAAACGAGCCGTAGGCAAGATCATAACCAAGCCATTCGAGCTTTGGGGCGTCACTTGGTGCGTGTCATCTGGTCGATGCTGACCCAGGAAAGAGATTACGAAATCGGTCGTGAAAGCAAAAAACTTGAAAATTCTAGCGGAATGTTCACTTTTAGTTTGGCGAAATCAAAAATTTGAGGATAGTGAATTAATGGACTATGAACAAAAACTTAAACAATTAGAAGAAGAATTTCAAAAGGTTAGTAAGGGAAAGGAGACCTTAGAAAGACAGATTACTTTCCACAAAAAGTGGATTATTCCCAAGTTAAAAGCAGGGGCAGAATTGGAATCTAAAAAGAAATTCTTGGCTTCTTTAGAATCCGATTATTCTGAAATTTTGAAAAAAAGGGAAGTTTTAGAAAGAAAACTGGGGGTTGAGCAGTCAAAAGAATTTGATTTTGGCTGGAGAAAGAAGGAGACTGATGAAGTACTGGGAAGATCGAGTGGCGGACTTAGTATCCATTCCAGTGAAATGAAAGCTTTAAAGATAATTGCTGAAAAAGGTGGAGAGACTAACTTTGGAGTAATCAGTGGCAGGATGCGTGTGAACCATGATTATGCCCGGCTTCTCTGTATGTCTTTAGGAAAAGCCGATTATATTGATATAACTCCTAGTGGGAGATGCAAGATTACTCCCAAGGGAGAAAAAGAGCTGGACAAAATTGGTTCAATGTGTCAA
>JALLOM010000439.1 GCA_027717865.1 Acidobacteria bacterium AH-259-O06
CCTGAACCTGGCAGCGGCCGGCTCCCATATCGTAGAGATCGGGATTCCCTTTTCCGACCCCATTGCAGACGGCCCCATCATCCAAAAGTCATCATTTGAGGCTCTGAAGCACGGCTATTCTTTTTCCGACTACATTGACCTGGTTCGCCAGCTGCGGGCCAAGACTGACCTGGGATTGATCTTCATGACCTACATCAATCCCGTTTTGAAATATGGATTGAAGCAGCTGGATCGAGAAGGCTCTGAGGCGGGTCTGGATGGAGTCCTCATCTCCGATCTTACACCGGAGGAGTACTCCCGTATGGAGCCCTTGCAAGCATTGGACACGATCTTTTTGGCGGCTCCAACGTCCTCGGATGAGCGTCTGCAAAGGATCGGCGAAGCCAGTCGCGGGTTTGTGTATTTGATAGCGCGGACTGGGGTGACCGGGACTCAATCGGATGTGGAACATTTGGTCCCTGAGACAGTGGCGCGTCTTCGCCGCTATACCCGGCTTCCGATTGCGGTGGGTTTCGGCATTACTTCTTGGAAAGATGTCCGGAAAGTCTGGCAGTATGCCGACGGGGCCGTGGTCGGTTCCGCCATTGTGCGCTTTATTGAGGAACATCAATCGACGGCTGATCTGGCGCGAAAGGTTGGGGAATATGTCAGAAAGAACTTGATTTCGAACGCCTGATTGGCTAATTTAGGAGTGCTTATGAGTCTTGCTCGCAATTTTTACTTTTTTTACTGGTGGCACAAGAAGAAAAACTGCCCACTGGTGTAAGTAAAAATCGCAAGTTAGATTGACAAGGGCCGTGGGCAGGAAAGGCTGCTCACGGCCTTTTTTTGATGCGGATCACACGGATTGGGCTATGCATTTGACTCCGAAACGTTGGTGGAAATGCTACAGAGCCGCGACCGTGAGGGTGCGGTAGGAGACCCAGCATGTTAAGTTTCCCACCGCTCCTTCACAGTGGCGGCTCTGTTCGAATTCTTGCGGAGTTAGCTGGACGCGGATGTAAATGGATTTGCACGGATATGGTTTAAATGGACGAGATAGAGGGCTGGCGAAAGAAGATTGATGAGATCGATTTAAAGCTGGTGAAGCTTCTCAACCGGCGCAGTCGGTGTGCCATTGAGATTGGGAAGATTAAACAAGAATTGAACGTGGAGATTTACGATCCAAAGCGCGAGAAGGAAGTGATCCGAAATGTTAAGAATGCGACAAACGGACCACTCATGAAGGAGGCCGTTACGCGACTGTTTGAAAGGATCATCGATGAATCGAGACGAGCTGAACGGGAGACGCGGATTCGCGAGAAACGCGAGAAACGCGAAAAATCACGAAAAACATAGAAGGAGTCAAGAGCCATGGTTATCGTCATGAAACAAAGCACCACGGAAAAACAGATTGAGGTCGTCATCAAAAAGCTGGTTTCGCAGGGCTTTGATGTGCACCGTTCAACGGGTGTGGAGCACACGATTTTGGGGGCGGTCGGTGCCCAGGTGGTTGACACACGCGACTACGAACTGCTGGATGGCGTCAAAGAAGTACACCGGATTACGGAGCCCTATAAGCTGGCCTCTCGAGCTTTTCGGCCCGAAGGATCGATTATCGAAATTGACGGTGTGAAAATCGGTGGTGAGGAAGTCATCATTATGGCGGGGCCCTGCACAGTCGAAAGTTACGAGCAGTGTGACATCATTGCTGAACGGATTAAGGCCGCGGGGGCGAAGATCATGCGCGGCGGCGCCTTTAAGCCTCGTACATCTCCCTATTCTTTCCAGGGACTCGGCGTTGAGGGATTGAAACTCATTCGCAAGGCAGCCGACAAACACGGGCTGCTGGTGATTTCGGAAATTATGGAATCCGGTCAGCTTCCTCTGGCTGAAGATTACATTGACATCATGCAGGTCGGGACTCGTAACATGCAAAACTATGGCCTACTGCGCGATGTTGGCCGCACCGATACGCCCGTGCTCCTCAAACGCGGAATGAGCGCCACCCTTTCCGATCTGCTGCTGGCGGCTGAGTACATCATGTCTGCAGGAAATCACCGTGTGATCCTTTGCGAAAGGGGGATTCGCACCTTTGAAATGCACACCAGAAGCACGCTGGACATCTCGGCGATTCCGGTCATCCACCAATTGAGCCATCTTCCCATCATCGTGGATCCGAGCCATGCCGTCGGTATTCGGGACAAGGTTGCGCCGCTGGCGCGTGCCGCGGTGGCGGCAGGCGCTGACGGATTGCTGATTGAAGCACACCACGATCCGGATAATGCTCTTTGTGATGGAGCCCAATCTTTGAAACTCGAGCAATTTGACAAGCTGATGGAGGAGCTACGTCTGATTGCCGGCGCCGTCGGCCGAAGCATCGCCGAAGCTAGTGTGCGGGTGGCGGGTTAAAGGTTTCAGGTTTCATTTCAGGTTCCAGGTTTCAGGTTTCAAGTTTCAGGTTTCAAGTTCAAAGCTCTAGGCTGAGGGTTGGAAGGTTCGAAGGTTGAAAGTTAAAGTTAATTGCTGATTCGCAGAGGTGCTATAGATG
>JALLOM010000440.1 GCA_027717865.1 Acidobacteria bacterium AH-259-O06
AGGGAATCATTTCTAGGCAGGACGAAGAGCGCATCCTGGAAGGCCTTGAGCAGGTCGAGAAGGAAATTGAGTCCGGGGAGTTCCCCTACCGGGACGAATTGGAAGACATCCATATGAATATTGAGTATCGCTTGCAAGAGATCGTGGGCGAAGCAGGAAGTCGTATCCATGCCGGGCGAAGCCGCAACGACCAGGTGGCTCTGGATCTGAAGATGTTTTGCCTGGAGACTGCCATGAAGTGGCAGGGTCGAATTTTGGATGTTCAAGAAGCGCTGCTGGGTCGAGCCGAGGAATTAAAGAGTGACCTCTTCCCCGGCTGGACCCATTTGCAGGCAGCCCAGCCCCTTTCTTGGGGACATTACTTGCTGGCTTTTTGTGAGATGTTAGGGCGGGATTTCCGTCGCCTGGCTCATTATCGGCAGCTTCACTCCTACAGTCCTTTGGGTGCTGGAGCACTGGCGGGGAGCACACTGCCTCTTGAGCCAGAGCGAACCGCTCAGGAACTCGGTTTTTCGTCAAGCTTTGCCAACAGTTATGACGTTGTGGGAGACCGGGACTTCATCCTTGAGCTGCTTCAAATCGCCTGCCAGTTGATGCTGCATTTGAGCCGTTTAGCTGAGGATTTTATCTATTTCTCCAGCACTGCCGTCAGCTGGATCGAATTGCCGGATCGGCTCTGCACGGGGAGCAGCATGATGCCGCAGAAGAAAAATCCGGACGTTCTGGAACTTGCTCGCGGCAAAAGTGCTTCCGTTTTGGGCCATACAGCAGCGATGGCTGCTCTGATCAAGGGTCTTCCCACTTCCTATCATCGCGACCTTCAGCAGGACAAAGAACACCTGTTTGCTGCCGTCGATACCGCCACGGGAACTCTGGAGGTAATGCCTCTGCTCGTGTCGGGATTTAAGGTGAACAAAGAGGACGCTCGAGAGGCATTGGGACGGGGCTTTGTGATGGCCACGGATTTGGCTGAATATTTGCTTACAAAGGGTGTTCCATTTCGGACAGCCCATGAGACAGTAGGCAAACTGGTGGCCTATTGTCTAGAGAAAGGACTCGCTTTAGAGCAATTGCCTTTGGATAAGCTGCAGGAGTTTGCACCGGAATGTGGACCTGAAGTCAGTGAGGTTCTGAAACCTGAGAGCGCCTTGAGACGACGCTCGCACAAAGGCAGCACGGGATTGGTTTCCGTTGAGCAGCAGGTCGCTCATTGGAAGGAATGGATCCAGGACGCGCGATGAAAGACTTTCTTTCCTTAAAGGACCTGAATCCAGATCTGTGGAAGCAGCTGCTTCGTGTCAGCGCGGAAGTGAAGAATCACCCTGGCCATTTTCGCCAGATGCTGGTGGGCAAAAGCTCGGTATTGGTGTTTGAAAAATCCTCACTGAGGACGCGTCTTACCTTCGAGTTAGGAATGAAGCAACTGGGTGGGGACGCCGTCTACCTGGACTACCAAGAGTCTCGTTTGGGTGGGCGTGAATCGCTCAGTGATGTGGCCCGGAATCTTGAGCGGTGGTTTGATTGCATTGTGGCTCGAACCTTCTCTCATGAAGCAGTCGTGCAGTTGGCCGAGTACGCGTCGGTTCCGGTCATCAATGGTTTAAGTGATGAAGAACATCCATGTCAGGCTCTGGCGGATGCTTTTACACTTGTGGAGAAATGGGGAGAGCTGGAAGGGAAAACCCTGGCCTTTGTGGGTGATGGGAACAACGTCTGTGTATCTCTCATTCATGCCGCCCTGTTATCTGGGATGTCCTTCGTCGCCATCACTCCCCACTCTCATCAGCCTGACCCAGAGGCTGTGAGAGACTTTGAGCGGTTTTCCAGTTCTTCTTCCTCTGCCCGCTATCAATGGACCGAGTCCCTGCAGGGGCTGCGAGGAGCGGATGTAGTCTATACCGATACCTGGGTCAGTATGGGGCAGGAAGATGAGACCAGAGAGCGAGTTCGAATCTTTCAGGCCTACCAGGTGACCCCTGAAGTCATGGCGTCAACCGGGAAGGATTCCTACTTTATGCACTGTCTGCCTGCTCATCGCAATCAGGAGGTGACCGATTCGGTCATCGACTCGCCTCAATCGCTGGTTTTTGAACAGGCGGAGAATCGGCTTCACGTCCAAAAAGCCCTGCTGCTCTTTCTCCTGGCCCCCAAAGAGCTGGATCGCTACTTTCAGCTTGGGAGGCTTGCCGCCTGGAAGAGCTGAACGGCTGACCCGCTGACCCGTCGAGACTGAAATTATGTCTCACAGCTCAATTTCTTTGACTTCTATTCTCAGAGTCCAGTATTTTAGGTGAGTTTTACTCGACGGTGGGCAGGTCAGGCGGTCAGCGGGTCAGGCGGTCAGGGGTCGGCCGGTCAGCCGGTCAGCGGGTCAGGCAGGTCAGGGGGTCAGGCGGTCAGGAGCTCAGCTGTCACCTTTAGTCTTGGAGGGAGGATTCAGCATGAGAAGGTTAGCTGTCATTTTCTTGACGGTGGGACTCGCAGCAGGTTCTCTGCTTGCTCAAGCGCA
>JALLOM010000441.1 GCA_027717865.1 Acidobacteria bacterium AH-259-O06
GGCCGCCAAGGTCCGTAATCCTTCTCATAGAAATAGGCGTAGTATTATTTCCTCAACTTATCGAACTCCATCAGCTTATGCCTAAAGCTCCCTTCACTCGCTGTAAACTTTCCTGCGTGCTTGGCTAAGATCTCTTGTTTCAATAAGCTTTATCATTGAAGCTTGCAAGGCATCACTTGGTTCAACCGTTGCTGTCTTCTCCAGTTCGATAGCGAATTCCGCACCATCAATGTCTGTGATTGTTGCTCTGAATTGATTGAGAAAAGTGGCATCTGTTGGCACTTCAGGGTACTCAAGTAAAACAAAGCCTGTGATTGGGATGTGAGGCTCTACGCTTCGATTGAATAGTAGTTGATCTAACAAATCTAATTGGAGCAGACTTGCACTCGAAAAATTGTCGTTCGCAATGCGATAAATATCTCTACCGAAAGTGCTTAACCTTATCAGCTTAACCCAGTTTTCATCCGATGTTTTCGACTCTATAGCTATTCCAGCAAGCATTACAGGATGCGCCTGTCTATTCGTAATGCGCAGAGACAAAGCCACATTAGCTGGTGAAATAGTGTAGTTATCACCAGTCAGGTAGCCCATCCAGAATCCGCTGTCAACCTCGCGCCTGTCACTCCGATTGACCGGGCGCGCGCTTGAACCAAACCCACTGAGGGAAACCGGGGCGTTTCATAACAAACCCCCTGCGCGCGCTCCGGTCGAATCGGTTGTTAGGCAACTGGTGACACACAAACCCCTACCACGCCAATCGACCAGGTCCCACAAGCTGGCGCTTTGGCAGGCGAAGTACCCGGCGAATGATCTCTCTAAGCGCTATGACTCAAGAGCCTGATCACACTAACCACTCTGGCTCTTGATGTGCTCCACTGCCGCGTTAAGTTCTTCCATGAACTTCTCGAAGCTATAGTCGATGTCGTGCAGGTAAGCGCTAAACTCGACCACGATGTTCGCTGCTTCGATGGCCTCCTGAATTTGCCCGTCATTCAACCCTCTGAGCCGTAACTGCTCAGTATGGTAAGGCACTCAATAGCGGCACTGGATGGCCCTTGAAGCCCCGAGGGCCGCCAATCCCTTTTCGCGCGAGCCTAAATTGCTGTCGCGGGCTAACCAGGAGACTAAACCCCACTTCTCTTCGAGCTGCGGGTCTGGTATGGCCGCGAGCCAACCCGGGATCACACCGAATGCCTGAGAAATCTGGTCGAGGATCTCTTGTCTCGTCATCTGAATTCTCCTTTCGAACAGATCGTGCAAGACCTTAGGTAAGTTCATTTACCAAGCCATAAAAACTCTAACTCCTTCCTTCGTCTTAAATCCTCTCATCTCCATCACCTCCCTTCAGACTGCCAAGCAAAATGTTGCCTAACTAGTGAATATACTGACCAGCATAGTATCACCATTGCCCGCATAAGACGCAAGCAGAAATCGGCGAAAGGCCCTCCGTAATTAGCTTACTTGCGTATTCCGCTGAAGATGTCCACTCGTTCCAAGGTTAGCCAAAAGTGGACAACTTCGCTCTGGAATCGGTGGACGACTTGCGTTGGAATACTCAGCTGAAGAAAGCTAGAAAGAGATACTATCCCAAAAACACTCCATCATCATCGGCAAGTTTTAATTTTAAAGCAGATCTAAAGCACCAGAGAATGAATAGCGGGGGTTGGATTGAAGTCGCTTTGGGATGATCCGTAGACAAAGTTAGCGTCGCTAACCAGTTTTCCAGTTTTTCAGTCTATATATAGGAGGAGAAACTGCCAAAAAAACTGGATCTTGATTGGCCCTAGGTTGGCTCTCAGTCTCCAGTTTGAGCACTGAGTCAGAGGAGCTGAGTCCTTTTTTGCTATGATGATTAAACCACCATTTCCCACAATCAAATGGCCTATTAGCTTGCAAGGCTGCGCGTAAGGGGGGCGTTATCCTAGGCATGAGATGGATAGAAGAGAGAGTCTCCAGTCTGGTGATTCTCCTCCCCTTTCTCATGCCTAGTGAAAGGCCCCCTTATAAAAGAGAGAAGCCCCACAGAAGCTTGGAGCGACCAGATCAAGATTGACCAGAACAATCTGTTTGAGAGCAGCTCGGCTTCGGTTCGCTGAACCAGAGCTGAGCCCTCCTCAGATGAGCCAGACTTGAGCCGGTCAATCCAGCTGACCAGAGACCAGGACAAAGCTTGGGGTCAAAATTCGTTCCGGAAGATCTCGCAGGGAGAAATACACATCTATACCCAGTTCGGACGTTGAAGACAGAACGAGGTCAGTTTTGCAGTTTTTCAGCTTATATATAGGAAGGGAAACTGGCAAACTGGTGAAGACGAGAGTGAGCAGGTTCACTACATGGTGAGCATATTCGTTTTTCGTTTCACTTATACTTGGGTGCAGAGAATCCAGCTTGTCATTAATGAAATTTAGAGAAGGAGAAAAATTTTCCATTCTTGCTATTCAGCAGGTCAATTCAAGTTTGCCGAAGCCGCTCATTTTTAGTGTGGAGGATGGTCGCGGATGAGTGAG
>JALLOM010000442.1 GCA_027717865.1 Acidobacteria bacterium AH-259-O06
CAAAGATATTTTGAGCGTCTGGGTTAGGGTCGTCGCGGACGTTAGCGGTATTGTCTCGCAGGGAAGGTTCCCCGGGGTCAGGATAGTCTGATTCAGGGCCAATGATGTTGTCTTTTTGATTACTGCTCAGACTATCATAAATGGAGGTCATAGTGGGGGTCGCGTCTCCGCCGCCGGGGTTGTCATAGACCACATCAATACCCGCTGATCCGGTGCCGCTGGAGTGAGTGTGGCCAGCGAGGATATCCGAGGTCGACCATTCCTTATGGTCATATGCGTCGAAATTGAAAGAATTTCCATTGAAGTCAGTATCCACACCCGGGGCGTAGACAGTGAAGGGCGCATCCGCGTTAAAAGTCATGTCCTGCTTTACGGTGGCTTCGATGATGGCGACCGAGTTTTTTAGGTTCCCTCCATAGGTCGAGACCTGACCCGGAGTGCTCTTCTCGAGGCCCAGCACGCGCAGGTAAACCTTTCCATCCACATCGGCGGTGGGGTCGCTGTCGCCGTCGTCATTATCAGTAATTTTGGCCCAATATCGCCCACCGCCAGCCAGCGTGTTTCCTGAAGCCGAAGTTAAAAGACCCGTGACAGTCCGGTTTCCAATCAGGGCAGGCGGATTGTCAAAATCGATGTTCATGGCTTCAATGGGGGCCAGGGGATTGCGGGAAAAGTAAGTGTAAGCATCTGTGCCCGGCGTAGGCTCCGTGTAATTGATGTATTTGGGGACCGAGGTTGATGTCGCCAGAAGATTAAATTGAACTGCGCTTTTCGAAATGTTATAAGCTGCCTCTGCCGTCATCCGCGCCTTGCCTTTTCTCTCCAGATCGGTGGTCATCGTCAACTCCGTCATGCTTGAAAACGCGATGGAAAGACCCAAAACTGCCAACAGCATGGACACGATCATCGTGATAATTAAAGCGACGCCTCGCTCATCTCTCATGATGAGCCTCCTGTGACTTCTATAACGGGGGATCGACTCAAATCTCTTCTTTTTGAATCTAACATTCATCACAACCTCCGGATGTGCAGCCGGTTTGCTCCATTGCGAACAAGATCAAGATGCAAACAGATCAAAAGATTGACTGCGCAGCATCACATCTGATTGGAGAGTAATGGTGCTGACCTTAGCGGTCTGCTGATCAGCGTTTTCGGTTTCCGCCACCAGCTGAACCTGGACTCTCGCGATGTCGCTCTCGGTGGTGGTTACATTTCCAGCCATGTCGTAAAAGGTCAAGCTAAAGCTGGAGATATTCTCCGCCAAAACTGCCTCATCCTTACCAATGTCTAGATACAGATTCTTCGTAGCAGAATCGTAGCGAAGGACCACCTTTTCATAGAGGCTGTCAAGTTCCCCATCGGGGTCTCCAGTGTCATCCGAGACGGAACCGGTAATGTCGCTGTTAATCTGGATATCCCAGTCAGGCGCCGTCGTCCCAATTTCGATGGGGTAAACCCCAGCATGAGTGTGCCCAAAGGGCGGCGTTTCGCTGGCAAAGATTTTCTGTGGATCATTACCGGCCTGTTGCAGATAACGTATGATCTGATCCATGGCAAGGCGGGCTTCCTGGGTCACCGCGATCAGGTCCTGCTGTGACTGATAAGAGCGCTGGCTGTGCCACAAGAGTGCCACAATTGCGCCTCCAACGATGGAGAGAACAGCAGTTGCGACCAACATCTCTGCCAAGCTAAAGCCACGACCAGCGTGGTATCGCCGCTCGGATACGCCGACTCCGATCATTGCAAGTTCTCCTTTGACCTGTAGATTTCGCATGCGGTCATGGCGCAAAAACCGTGGTGATACTTAAACTGGTACTTTGCATTTGATTCTGGTTCTGGGGTACGACCGTCGCCGTTACTGTCTTTTGTTGTCCAGAAACAGCGACGGTCCAGGAGACCTGAAACGGTTGGTCTGCCATGTTGCTGTAAGAGGGTGCCTGTAGCGTGACGGTCTCCGGCCCATGCGATCCCGTCGTCAAGTCGGTCGAAGAGGTTTCAGTGTTCAGGTCATTGTTGTAAGTGGTTCTCAACTGTTCTAATTTTTCTTGGGCTATGCTAACGGCCATCGTCTTGCTTCGGGCTAAAGCGCTCTGATTGAGGGCCATCGACATAAGCTGGACCAGCCCCAGCAAGGCGACGGTCAAAATGGCCAAGGCAATCATGCTCTCCATTAGGCTAAACCCTTTTTCCCGTGAAGATGCTAATTTCCTCATAACTTCAGACCTTAGCAAATGGCGTGCCAATTCCCCCTCGTAAACAATATATAGTAGTGTGTTATCTACAAACTACTATATACTGTTTAGTATTCCGGCGAATTGACAGGATTTGTCGGTGAACACGCCTTGAGAGTGTGAACAGCAGTTGACATTCCTTTGTCAGCTAAAGGCGCCAATTTTCACCTTCCCCGCAGCGCTGACGCTAAGCGAGATCGTATTACCATCTTGATTCTGCAAAACAATGGTTCCTGCCTCGGCATGCCCTCGGGAGTAAAACT
>JALLOM010000443.1 GCA_027717865.1 Acidobacteria bacterium AH-259-O06
ACCGGGCCCGACCTTCCGCCGCTTCGTCACGAGCCGCGAGCCACCGGCTCGCCCCTACGGTACGCTGAGGAGGCCGACCGAGCGGAACGCAGTCAGGGCGGATGATTCCGCCGATGCAGTAGAGTCGGTGTGAGAAATCCCGACTGCTGCTTTATACTCCATGCCATGAAGCGGGACAGCGTGTGGGAAAATGTTTACCGGATCGTTCGGCAAATTCCCCCGGGAAAGGTGATGACATACGGACAGATCGCTCTCTATTTTGACAACCTTTCTCCTCAGGCAGTGGGCTGGGCCATGAGATTCTGTCCCGAAGGCGTACCCTGGCACCGTGTCGTGAATGCTTCCGGCGGTTGTTCAACCGAACGCCTTCCCCACTTTCCCCCGGGCCTTCAACAAGCCCTTCTGGAACGTGAAGGAATCAAATTTCGCGCCAACGGAACCCTCGATCTGCAGCTCTACCGTTGGCGATATTCTGAGAATCATTGAGGGTGGGCTCAGAGCGAGGACAATAGTCGTTGTGTGAATGTGAGCAGCCAATCGGGACCGGTTTTCAAAGAGGCAAAGCCGAGCCAAGGTGCGGCTTTTGCTGATTTCAACAACGACAGGAGAGTTCATCCATGTCAAGGAAAAAATGTAACCACTCGGAGGCGGCTATGAAAAAGGTGTCTTTGATTCTCTCTTGCGTATCAACCTTAGCGATCGTGTTTGCATTTAGTTGCCCAAGTGGCCCGGACCTTGACGCCTGGTTGGCAGAATCGTTAATCAAAGTGTTTCCCGACGATAAGCCCCCGCTTTCCAGGGAAAATAAGCCACTTCTTCTTGTGGCACGAAACGGCCATACAAGTCTTCAAGTCTTGGTTCGCTCGGACAGAGATCTTTCCCAGTTCCTTGCGGTTGTAGCCGATCCGACACACAATACCTCAAGGCTTCAGGCCGAGCTGCGCCACGTCGGCTATGTACCAGTCGATTCCAATCCTGCCGGGTCTCCCCCTGATGAGATTCTCAGACCGGCGCCAAGCGAGTTCCCCGATCCACTCTATAAAAAACTCCCTTCCCAGTTGAAAGCAAACCGAACCGAAGCATTGTGGATTGAAGTTTATGCCGCAGAAAACGTAGAGCCTGGAGACTACACAGGAGAAGTGACGCTCTTTGCGGACGGGAGGCTCCAAAAAACACTTTCCTTTGATGTGCGTGTCATGGAAGCCAGCGTCCCCGCCGAGCAGAAATTGAAGGTTACCAACTGGTTCAATATGAGCCAGTCACACCTCGCAAAATATTACAGTCTCGACGAGAATCCCGAAGTCTACTGGGCGGTCCTGGGCAACATCGGCCGCGTCATGGCCGAGCACAAACAGAACGTCATTCTGACCCCCGTGTCATCGCTGGCAGAACCAAGCCTGAAAAGAAGTCAAATTCGTTTTGACTTTTCCAAACTAGATCGATGGGTGAAGACTTTTCAAGATGCGGGACTGATCGGTACCATCGAAGGCGGACATTTACTGACACGAAGCAAAGGCTACTACAGCCCGGTTGTTGTGCCCTCCTGGGTTGTAGAAGATGGAGAAATTGTCAGGAAGAATCTGGACCCGAACGACCCACGGGCTGAAGCTTATCTGAATTCCTTCCTGCCTACTCTGTATGATCACCTTAAAAAGAAGGGCTGGCTGGACATCTACCTTCAGCATGTTCTGGACGAGCCACATGAGCACGAGATCCCAATTTACGAGCGCTACGCGGGGATTACCCGCACACACCTTCCGGGAGTTCCAACTATAGATGCAGTGCACTTGGAAGAAGATACGGGCTTCCTCAAGAAGTTTTGCAACGTTTGGGTGCCAGTTTTAGGGAGCTTCGACAAGAAGTTGGATTATTTGAACCGCCACCTCGAGGAGGGCGGAGATGTTTGGTACTACACCTGTATTCAGCCTCAGGGCCGATATCTCAACCGCTTCATCGACTATAGTCTTCTCAAGGTGCGGCTGCTGCACTGGTTAAACCACCGACACAACTTGCGTGGCTTTCTGCACTATGGAGGCAACTGGTGGAGTGATGAGCCTTTCACCAATGTTCAGCCGATTATCAATGATGGTCGAACGCTGCTTCCTGCCGGAGACTCGGCCATCGTCTATCCAGACCCAGAGAATAACTCGGTACTCAGCTCTGTTCGACTCGAAGTCATGCGGGAGGGCATCGAGGATTATGAATTACTGGCTGCCCTCGCTGCGAAGGATCCCGCCAAAGCTGAGGAACTGGTTCACAAGGCGATACCGCACATGAACGACTACATCCGCAGCCCCGAAGAGTTCAGGGAGGTACATCGCGCCTTACTTGAGGCAGCCAGTGCCAGCCAGACCGGAACCGCCTCAAAGTCTCCGGGAAGTCAATGAGATTCCGGCGCCTGAACCGAACCTGATGCAAGCCTTGGCGTGAACAGATTGATAAACTATAGCCTGATTATTCATAGGTTCTCGTCACGAAGCGGCGAAAGCGCCG
>JALLOM010000444.1 GCA_027717865.1 Acidobacteria bacterium AH-259-O06
CTGAGTTCCACTCCCATCTCGCGGGCAAGCCTTCGAACCGCGGGTGTCGCCAGCACTGGCCCTCCAGCCGGCACTGGTGCTTCTGTTTGCCTAGGCTCCTGCGGCTTGGTCTTCGGTTTGTCTACCCGGGGTTTCTCCGGCTCAAGTTTAACGCCGCTTTGCCCTTCTTCTTCTTCTTCGATCACCACCATAGTGGCTCCCACTTTGATTACCTCTCCTTCATCTCCAATTCGCTTGGTAATTTTGCCCTTTAGGGGAGAGGGGATTTCCACAGTGGCTTTGTCAGTCATTACTTCCACGATGGGTTGATCCTCTTCCACGTGCTCCCCTTCTTTGATCAACCAGCGTACGATTTCTCCTTCTACGATGCCTTCCCCGATGTCAGGAAGCTTGAATTCGAAAGGCATAGTCACCACCCAGGTTAGAAATTGATGCTGTCCTGTAGCGCTTTCCGGAGACGTTTTTCGTTTGGCAGGTACTCATGTTCAAATGTGTAGGGGAAGGGAATGTCGAAGCCAGTGACTCTCAGGATGGGAGCCTGAAGATGAAGTAACGCTTTTTCATTGAGTGTGGCCGAAAGCTCTGCCCCGAAGCCGCACATCTTAGCAGCTTCATGCGCGATGAGCACTCGGCCTGTTTTCATGACCGAAATTAAGATTGTATCGATGTCGTAAGGGAGCAGTGTACGCAAATCGATGATCTCCACTGAAATGCCGTCCTCCTCTGCGGCCTTCTCAGCAGCTTGAAGAGTGGTATGCACCACTGCACCGTAAGTCACGATGGTGACGTCGTCTCCTTCTCGAACCACCTTCGCTTTGCCCAATTCAACGACATATTCGCCCTCCGGAACCTCTCCCCGAGCTGCCCGGTAAAGACGCTTGGGCTCCAAGAAAATGACCGGGTTATCATCCCGAATCGACGCACTTAAGAGGCCCTTGGCGTCGGAAGGGTTGGAAGGCATCACCACTTTGAGACCGGGAGTGTGAATGAAATAAGCCTCTGGACTTTGTGAATGGTAGTGGCCTCCTCTGATCCCTCCCCCACAGGGGGTGCGAATCACCATGGGGCAGGCGTACTGGCCCCCAGAGCGATAGCGCATCTTGGAGGCCTCGTTGACGATCTGATCGAAAGCCGGATAAATGAAATCGGCAAACTGGATTTCAGGCACGGGACGCAGTCCGTAAAGCGCCATGCCGATAGCACTGCCTATAATCCCAGCTTCAGCCAGCGGTGTGTCTAAGACCCGATTCGGGCCGAACTCCTCAAAAAGTCCCTGAGTGGCTCGGAAGACTCCTCCAAACTTTCCAACATCCTCGCCCAGAATAACCACCCGATCATCGCGCCTCATCTCAGTGCGCAGCGCATCGTTCACAGCCTGGATGATGTTCATCGTCGGCATAGATGGCCTCGTGCCTATGCTTCCTGTTGCACTGCGTCTAACTCTTGCACTCTCCGCAGTTCCTCAAGCTGCTCTTTCAAGTGCCAGGGGACCCGGTCCAGAACATCCTCAAACATTGTGTCAATGGATGGCGGGCCGATCCTTTCACTCTTTTTCAATGCTGCTTGGATTTCGTTCTTGATTTCTTCTTCCAAATACGCATCTTTTTCCTCACCCCAGTGTCCCTCGGCGATGAGATAGAGCTTGAAACGACAAAGGGGGTCTTTCTCTTTCCATCCTTCCACTTCCTCATCATCTCGGTAGGCTCGAGGATCATCCGACGTGGAGTGAGCTCCCAGGCGATAGGTCACGGCCTCAATGAGAGTCGGGCCTTCTCCACGGCGAGCCCTGTCAACGGCTTCTCGGGTGACTGAGTAAACTCCGAAGATGTCGTTACCGTCAACTTGCACACCTTCAATACCGTAAGCTTTGGCCTTGATGGCGATAGATTTTGAGGCAGTCTGAAGTTCCCGTGGCATTGAGATTGCCCATTGATTGTTTCGGCACAGAAAAATAGTCGGTGTCTTGTAAACGCCAGCGAAATTCACAGCTACATGAAAATCGCCTTCGGAAGTGGCACCCTCACCGAAATAGACCAGAACGGCTTCTGCGGTACCCCGCAGTCGAGCAGCGAGTGCTATACCGGTGGCGTATGGAATTTGATTTGCGACTGGACTCGAGATGGAGCCAAAACGCAATTTCGCTGAAGCATAGTGGTTGGGCATCTGTCTGCCTTTAATGCTGTCTTGAGCGTTGCCGAACAACTGGCAGCAGAACTCGAAAAGAGAAAAGCCACGAAGCAATGCTGCTCCTAGCTCGCGATAGCAGGGGATAATCCAATCTTTTTCCTCCAGGGCAAAAGCGCTCCCGATAATGGCGGCTTCTTCTCCAACTGAACCAATGTAGAAGCCTATTCTCCCTTGCCTTTGCAGGGTGGTCATCCGCTCATCGACTCGACGATTGAGCAGCATCACGCGATACAAGTGAATGAGATCCTTTGGGTTGATGGAGGGTACCTTCTGCCCCTTCTCTACTTTCCCGTCCGGTCGCAAG
>JALLOM010000445.1 GCA_027717865.1 Acidobacteria bacterium AH-259-O06
TTCATTCGGCTTGAAACCATCTCCGTCTACATCCACAAAGATCGGATTGGAGACAGCCACAGGGACGTCTTCTTCGTGCTCCGGACCCATCACCGGGCCAAGCTTCGACTTCTCACCCACGGCCGCCACGATGACATGGGTGTCCTCCTGGAGCTGCAGGCTTATCTCATGATTGAATTTAACCGTGCCCCGGGCGAAGAGGTCCGGAGTCGTCTCACGTGTAAAGCTGAGCTGCTCTACGGGACGACCGTTCAAAAAAACGTGGACGCGATCGATGTCGAACCAATTCGGGCACTGTACTCGGACCTGCAACAGAACCTTCCCGGCAGCCGCACTCACTTTGTCCCCGGCAGTGCCTCGGATCTTCGTCCCTGGCTGGTCGACCCGTAAGTTTACCTCGAGATATGGACCATTGGTCATGATCAAGTTACCTCTCTCAGCCGAACGGACCATATCGATGGTTCTAATCTGAGCAGGATCGTCAGTGGGACTTTTTAGATAGTTGCGAAGCCAACCCGAGCCGTGGAAGTTCGCATGCGCATCTGTGTTCACCACACCAGGAATAAGCATGCCCCCATTGAGCAGCTGCATCCAGTTGAACATGCGATTATTCACAACACGGCCCTGGGGGTCCGTGGCGGTTGCGGGAACGAAGATCCCGATCGGCGGGTGCACCTCGATGACATCGATGAAACCAAACATCCTTGAATAACCCTCATCTGCTTGGCTGTCCCCGTTGCGATCAAAAAAGAGCTGGCCCATGTCAGGGTGATTTTGCTGGACCACTTTTTCTCTGGCGTTATCCCACAGGGCAAGGCGTTGGATTTGTATCTCTGGATCTGGAGAGATTTGTGGAGCTCCACCGTCTTGGATGTGGGGCCTGAGGACCAGAGGAAAGGCATTTTGATGATTGATGGAACCGGGACTGCTGGTCAACTCGATTCCACTGCACGTCGCCATCAAGTCTTCCACCGCCAGTCGCTTTAGGTGAGGGACATACGTCGAGATGCGGTTGTGCTCCGTACAGGGCGCAAATTCAATGTGCTCGATAAGAAGATTCAACACTCTCCCTAGCTGACTGGAGGTGTTGTCGCCAGAAGGACTGGAGTGGCTGTGAAAATCAGAGCTGATCCAACCGGGCGTCTGGACGCTGCGCACAAGGACTGCTTCCAATAAAGTCTCCTTGCCCCGAGTGACCTCCATTTGGGTAAAGACGGCGTCGTACTCGGGCCCGTGGCTGACGATCACGTCGTAGCTGCCCGGGGGCAGCACCTGGCGAAAGCGCCCGTTGTGGGTGTAGTACAGATTGTGGACCGCATGCTCGCCACTATCGGGGCCAAAGAAAGGATCCTCGGTGCCATCCTTACCGCGGAACTGAACCTTGGCAGGAATGGGGCCGCCAAATTCATCTTTGATGTGGGCAAGGACATATCCTGGCTCCTCCAGTACCGTAGTGGAAGTGGTGGCAGTGGAAGGATCGAGACTGAAAGACTTGGAGCCCCGCCCCAGTGCTGAAACAGTTACCTCGTATTCACCCCCGGGCAAGTCAAATCCTAACGCCCCGTCAGATCCGGTGCGGCCCCAAGCGTAGCTCCCCTCGCCGACTGAAAGGGCCACATCCGCCCCGGCGACAGCTTTACCTGCTTTGTCTTTTACCTGGAGGGTAATACGCTTCTGAGCAACACCGGTCAGATCCTTGGCAATGGCTTTTACATCAAGCATGTTCGAGCCGGGAAAGATCCGACGTGTAAGTTCAAAGGATTCTCCAGGGCCGAGTTCAAGTTGAGTCTCACCGCCAGCAAGGTAGCTGAGGTTTGAAGGTGACCTTCCCCCTTCCGGGGTTTTGCAGTGGATATCCCGTCCCTCGCACACCCAGCCATAAGCTTGCCCGAACCACTTGTCGTACAGCCAAAAGAGTGGCTGCCGACCGTCCGGAGCCAACTCTGGAGCCAGTAAATCTCTGCTGCGGTCGGCCCGAACGGTATCCATGAGCTCAAAATCAGTCGGGCGGTCTGTAGGATTGAAATACACGGTTTTCACCAAAACATAGGGCCAACCCTCTCGCAGTGTGTACTGAACCGTAGCGTCAGGATTCCCAGCCACAGGCTCTGCACTCAGGCGAAGGGACACCTCATGGGCTCGAACAAACAAGTTGCGCATGTCAGAAACTTCATAGACTGTCGAGGCTTCGGTCTCCACGCCGGCGAACCTCAGAGGAAACTGTCTGGAAACGGGGTAGTATGCACCAAGCTGGTCACTTTGCTGCTGGCGGCTGGTGAGGTCGATCATGCAGCCTCCCACGTCGAGAATCATCATGTTGGCCTTGCGACCCTCAATCGGATTTGCAACAACCGCCACTATTCGATCATTGCGAAGCACAAAATCGCCATAGATCGCATCGACCTCTTTGCCCAGGGGGGCGTACTCATCCCATGTCTGTGGAGACAGGACCACCAACTCAGCAGCGGGGGACACTTG
>JALLOM010000446.1 GCA_027717865.1 Acidobacteria bacterium AH-259-O06
ACGCAGCGTGGGCTCGTCGCCCATACGCAGCCGGCGTTCCTCCTCCAGCCGGATGAGCGTTGCCTCTGCGCTCAGATGGTTGGACCAAGACACCCGGCGGTCCGCCTCGAGCGTTACCGTCCTCTTCTCTGCGCCTTCTACCTCACGCTCAGCATAGAGTGAGCCCAGGTCTCCTGGAACATCTCGGTTTCACTTGCCGAGGGAGGACGGGAGAGCACGCGCAGGAATGTTTCCTGCAGTAGCTCCTCCAATGAAAGATCCTGGAGACACAGCTCTGTGATGGCGCTATCGTCTGAAAGCCGGACGATCCTGGTGCCCAGGATCCCGTTGGCCAGGATGAGCGTCTGCAGTTCTCTGGGGGCATCATCCCGAGTGGTCAACGGACTCTGCCGCGACTGCCGCCAGCCGAATGCGGTGAGCACATCAACGTTCGACTGAGCCATTGGCAAAGCCAGAGCCGGGCGGTCTCGCTCGTTGGAGAGCGCCGTGAACTCCCAGGCACGCCGTGGCTTCCCCAGGTTTAAGAACTGCCTCGGTGGGCGGTCTCCCGCCGGATTGAGGTTCAGCTCTTCACTTAAGAAGTTCTTGCCAACACTTTGGTGCAGCGAATCCACAAGTTGTTCGGCCGACATGCGGCGGTGCGCTGGTCCCGCGAAGAGGCGCTCGTCAGGCGCCGTCAGCGCTGGAGCTGCAGGATTGGGTTTTCGCTGGTAAGTGTGCGAGGAGAAGATCAGCCGCGCTAGACGCTTGAGATCATAACCGCTGAGCAGGAATTCCCGCGCCAAGTAACGCAGCAATTCCGGATGCGAAGGTTCCGTCTGGGACCAGTCCTCAGGCGGTTCAACCAGACCTACTCCCATATAGCGCTTCCAAACTCGATTCACGATGACCTGAGCGAAGCGCTCGTTCTGCGGTGACACGATGTGAGCGGCAAAAAAATGACGAGTTGGCACCGTACTGAAACTCGGTAGGTCGGCTATTGCCGCCAAATGGACCAGGTTCTCCTGGAAAGGCCACTCCGGCCCGATGACATCTCCCGGTTTCAATGTGACCTCAACAAGCGGCTTTCGGCGGCCTTCGACCACGGGGACCGTACTGGTAGCCGGCAGCGTGACCTCCTTCCCTTCCAGCATGGCGGCGAGGCTGAAAAGATCCTTCTGCTTAAACGGGTGGAACGGAGCGTTGTGGCAGCGCGCACAGGACAGCTTCTCCCCCTGGAATGCTTGAAAAATGATGTCTGCCTTTGCCGCCATCGGGGCGTCGTTGAGCGTCGCTTGCCCGAAACCTACGGGCGCGCCCTCGTAAACACTTCCTTCCATTTCCACCAGCTCGCTCACCAGGCGATCGAATGGTATCTCGTCCGTGAAGGACTGGTGCAGCCACCATCGGAACGGGCCGGTATTGTTCAGGTCCGGCTTGAGGATGCCCGGGTTCTCAGCCAACACGTCCTGCCAGTAGCTGACCCAGTGGTCAGCCCAACCAGGATCTGCCAACAGCCGATCGATGGCACGTTTTCGGCGCACCGACGGGGGATCCGCCAGAAACGCGCGAATTTCCTCTACAGTGGGAATCAAACCAATCGTGTCCAAAGAAAGCCGGCGCAAGAATTCCAGGTCAGAGGTTAGTGCCATGGGTTTGATCTTTGCTGCCTCCAAACGGGCACCCACGAAGCGATCGATGTCATTAAAGACCGGCGTCTCAGGTGAAACCTTCGGAAGCTCGGGCGCCGGCTGGTTTTTGATCCACTTTCGGACCTGTTCATGGCGAGCTTCCCAGGCCGCCTTTACCTTGGCACTCAGGGCCCGGCGTCGAATGACATCGGTTTCTTGGTGCCGTGCTTTTACTTCGGCAGCATAAGCCTCCCATTCGGCGTCGGTCAGCCGAGGTGTATTATCGCCTCCCAGCAGGCGCTCTACCTCGCCCGGGGGGCCAAAGCTGACCGAGAGTTCGCCCGGAGTTGGCATCAGGCCTTTCCCACCGATGACGGCGACCAGAGTAAAGCGGTGCGGGGTGCCCGTCCAGGTCGATTGTGGTCACTTCGTCCTGATGCGGATAGGCGGCAGGACGTCGCCCTGACTCGTCGAGCACAACCGGTGGGGGAACAGGGTCATCTCCTGAGCGGTTCGGCTTTTGGGGCTTTGTTTTCAAAAGCACCGTGTCATCCATGAGAAACCAAGCCTGACCTCTAGCGCGCAGGCGGAATTGATGCTGGCCGGCGGGCAGAGCCCGGTCCAACGAAGCTCGCAGAACAAAGGGCGTGGAACGGTCTAAGGCCAGCGCATTCTCGGAATATTTGGTGGGGATGTGGACGAAGCCGAAGGCGGGTTCTGTGTAGCGTGCTGTCGGCTGACGGTCTCCAGGATCCAATTCGGAACCTTCGGGGAGATCTTCAAAGATCTCCACCTGTACCGGCTGTGCCGCAAGGGAAGCTTCGGAAACCACACCGAAGAGAGAAGTCGTTGCGACAAATAGG
>JALLOM010000447.1 GCA_027717865.1 Acidobacteria bacterium AH-259-O06
TCTCTCGCTCTCTCTCAAGCTGGAACGGTTCTTCGGTAAGTTGTCCCTTTTCATTCTTCAACAAAATCTCGACTTTTCGCTCGGCCTCGTCCAGTTTGGCGTTGCAAAATCGGGAGATCTTAATCCCCTCCTCAAAAAGTTTCAACGCCTCTTCCAGCGCCAGCTCTCCTTTCTCCAGTTCTCCCACAATGCTTTCCAGGCGGGCTAAGGCATTTTCAAAGTCTTTATATTCCACCATCTTATACCCTTTGTGCTCGGAATTGTCCTCGGGCCACACGCACGTCAACCTCCTCCCCTCCTTTTACCTGAGCGGGATCACGCACAATCTCCCTGTTTTTTGTGGTCACGATGGCGTAGCCACGATCCAGAACCGCCAGTGGAGAGTAAGCCTGCAGCTGCTCATTGCGGGCTGTCATCAATTGCCTTTTCGATTGCAAGTAAAATTGAATCTGTTGGCGTAAGGTCTTCTTGTGTTGGAGGATTCTTTCACGAGGTGAGCTGAACAGAGAAGGAGCAGTCTTGATCAATCGAGTGTGAAGCTCATCAAGACGCTGCAGGAAGAATCTCAACTTGCTTTCAGCGTCTACAAAGGCGCGACTGGAAGCCAGCCTTTGAAGCTGACCGCGCTTGTCCTTAAGGCAGAGTCGAATAGCTTGACTTGAGCGTCGCACCAGGTTTTCTACTCTTTTCCACAAATCTTCTCGGACTCCAGAGACAATCTCCGCGGCGGCTGATGGGGTAGCCGCCCTCAAATCGGCTACGAAATCAGCAATGGTGAAGTCGATTTCGTGTCCTATTGCCGAGATAATCGGTATTCGGGCATCAAAAATAGCGCGAGCTACCACCTCTTCGTTGAATCCCCAAAGGTCTTCCAGAGATCCGCCGCCCCGAGCCACCACAATTACGTCGATGTCACCTCGGGAGTCCAAACAATGGATTCCCCGGGCAATTTGCTGAGCAGCCCCGGATCCCTGGACCTTGGCTGGAAAGATGAGGATATCGAGCCGATCATTGCGCCGGGAGAGCACCCTTAAGATGTCCTGGATGGCGGCTCCGGTGGGTGAGGTCACTACTCCGATCTTGGCAGGCAACAGTGGCAGCTTTTTCTTTCGAGCCTGATCGAATAACCCTTCTGCTTCCAGTCGGGACTTCAATTGCTCAAAGGCAAGTTGCAGGGCTCCAGGGCCGACGGGTTCCATGAACTCTACTACCAACTGGAACTCGCCGCGCGGAGGATAAACAGACAGCGACCCTCGAGCAAGCACATCCATTCCGTCTTCGGGACGAAACTTCAAAAGACGATTTTGCATTCGAAAACAAACCACCTTCAACTGAGCATCGCTGTCTTTCAAGGTGAAATAAATGTGTCCAGAAGGCGGAGTCCTGAAGTTGGAAATCTCTCCTTTAACCCAAATGTCGTGAAATTTGGTCTCCAGGCTCACTTTGACACTGTTGACAACCTGGGACACCGAAAGAATCTGTCGCTCCCCGAACAGTTTTAACTCTTGTTGTTGCATGCCTATCTATTTCATTAACATAAAACCGGTGAGATTGAAATCGAACCTCGAAAATTGTTTTCGGTGGATATGCCCGGACTGCCGCAGCCATTTGGAAACAATATCCTCGTTTCGCCGCCGCTGTGCAGTTGAAAAACTTTACTTTGATCACATCAAAGGGGTATGGCAGTTTCTCACGCCTGAGCGAAAAGCGTACTTCAATCAATTCACCCGGGAATATGAGATCGTGCGCCGCTCGGAGGGACGCGGATCTTCGACGGCTGAATTCTATCGGGCCTTGCCCTTCCGAGACCTCTCGGAAAGATTTCGCGATTCCTGGCGCATTCGGGCAATCAGTTTTCGGGTTTTACTGAAAACGGTGGTTCCCAATATTGAAGAGCAGAGGGGTCCTTTCCTGAGGATCCTTGACCTGGGTGCCGGAAACTGCTGGCTTTCCAAACGGTTAGCTGAAAAAGGGCATGGAGTGGCGGCGGTAGATCTTATAACCAATACCGAAGATGGTTTGGGCGCCCACGTACACTACCAGCAAGTCTTCACACCGGTTCAGGCCGATTTTGACCATCTCCCTTTTGGGGACGATCAGTTTGATCTTGCCATCTTCAATTCTGCATTTCACTACTCAACCAACTACGAGAAAACCTTGCAAGAGGCCTGTCGAGTTCTGGGAAGCAGTGGCCGGGTAGTCATTATGGATTCCCCGCTGTATCACCATTCACCAAGCGGGCAGCAGATGCTGCAGGAGCGTGAGGCTTGCTTTCGGCAAAAATACGGTTTTCCTTCCAATGCCCTTCCCAGTGAGAATTTTCTTACCTACCGGCGATTGGACGAACTGACAATCACCGGGCTGAAGTGGCAACTACATCGGCCGTTTTACGGATGGCGCTGGGCCTTAAAGCCTTGGAAGGCGCGCCTGTTGGGGCACCGGGAGCCCGCGCAGTTCGGGGTAATAGTG
>JALLOM010000448.1 GCA_027717865.1 Acidobacteria bacterium AH-259-O06
GCCGGGTCAGACTGGCAGACAATCGCTTGTATGCGATTTTCCGGACCGCTGGATTCATGGGGAACGTCTGGTCTTCGGATGACGGCAAGACCTGGACACGACCCGTGTCAACGCCCTTCAAAGGTGTGGCCCCCCGGATCCGGCGGCTGAGCAACGGGGTTCTGGCGTGCACTTATGGTCGGCCGGGCCCGGTGACGATCATGTTTAGCGTGGATGGCACCGGGGAGAAGTGGTCCCATGTGACCGAACTCTTTGCCGGGATGAGTACGCGGTACCCGGATCTCATCGAGGTCGAACCGGGGAAAGTTTTGGTGGTGTACGACAGCGTGCCCTACGGCTGGAACCCAATTCCGTATGCTCCTACGTTTGTAGGTCGTGATGCCTGGGCCGGGATCACCCATCCCTTACCCAAAGATGCAAGGGCAAAAAACACCATTGCTGTGGGTTGTGGTAAATTGGAAAGAGTTTATGGTCAACCATTAGCAGAAGGAAAACAAAAGGGGAAAGCGATGCGGGTTTCGAGTCGAGAGTTGGCATGTTGCCACAGCCGAAGAGATTTTATCAAAGTGGGAATGGTGAGCCTGGGAGGTGTGACTCTGGCCAGCTTGCTGCGGCAGCAAAAGCTGCTGGGGTCGACGGGAAGCGATCTCAACTGCATCGTGCTGTTTCAGTTGGGAGGCAACAGCCAGATCGACAGCTGGGATCCCAAGCCGGAAGCGCCGCCGGAGATTCGGGGGACATTTAAAGCGATCCCGACGGCAGTACCGGGGATCTATTTTACGGAGCTTTTGCCGAGATCGGCACAGCAACTGAAGAAGTTTGCGCTGATCCGGTCGATGCACTCCGATGATGCGATCCATGAGAGTGCCCAGCAGTATGTGATCAGTGGGACAAAGCGCAGAAATGAGCTGGTACACCCGGCGCTGGGTTCAGTGGTGGCTCACGAGTGGGGCTCGAAAGAGGGACTTCCCCCTTATGTAGTGATCCCGAGTATGAGGCGGTCGGGAGGAGCGAGTTTCCTGGGATCGGTCTATGATCCGTTCAACTCAGGAGATCCCAATGAGGAGAACTTTTCGGTCAAAGACCTGACTCTGCCGCTGGGAATGAAGTTGGAACAAGCACAGGCCCGGTCGGAACTCTTGAAGGCCATGGATGCCCGTTTTCGGAAGGTGGAGCGTTCCGGGCTGCTGGAACGCATGGATGAATTCTATCAAAAGGCCTACGATCTGGTGAGTTCTCCGGCGGCCAAGAAAGCATTTGACATCTCTCAGGAGAGTGAAAAGCTGCGAGAGGCCTACGGGCGCACGACGGTGGGGCAAGGTGCGCTGCTGGCTCGCCGACTCATCGAGTCTGGGGTTCGAGTGGCGACGGTCTTCCAGGGTGGCTACGATACACACGTTGACAACCAGCCCGGTATGCAGGAGGTGAACACAGAGTTTGATCAAGCCTTTTCCACGCTTTTGGAAGACCTGGAGAGCCGTGGACTGCTGGAGAGCACGCTGGTCTTGGTGCTGTCGGAGTTTGGGCGCACCCCGCGCCTCAATACGCAGGCCGGGCGGGATCACTGGCCTCGAGCTTTCTCCGTGGCACTGGCGGGAGCCGGTGTGAGCGGCGGCGTGGTGGTGGGCAGCACGACAGCGACGGCGTCTGACCCCCAGGATCGGCCCGTTTCGATTGAAGATCTGGCCATTACCGTGTACCGAATTTTGGGCATCGACCCAGACAAGGAATTTCATTCCAACGGTCGACCCATTAAGATTGCCAAAGATGGCAATCTCATTTCTGAGCTGTTCTCCTAAGTACTCTGGTTCATAAAGACACCAACGTTTGTGGCGAGCGATAAGGCAAGCCGGACGGGCTAGACTGGCAAGCCAGGCTCCCGTCTGGCAATTCCGCCAGGCACGGATAGGCCGAATGCCCCGCAACGCATAGAGCATCCGTCTGACCGGCCAGGTCTTACCCTCGTCGTAACTGACCCGCAGGGTCATTTTGTCGCGCCTCTTGCTCGCCGGGTTGGCGAAAATCCATATCGGTTTCTCGTCTGCAGTGGTTCTGCTGTGTCGGACCAGGCATGCGTCACAGTCGCCGGGGAGAGGCTCAATCAGGCTCTGGTCCCAGAGAGGCGGTGACCATGTCTGGCCACCGTCTCTGCTGCGCGCCACTGCACGCAGGTTGAACTCTGCAAGAGCCGCAGGGCGGATTCCCTGGCTGATGGTTCGCATATTCAGGTAAAGCGAGCCGTCGGCTGCTTCGGCCACTTCACATTCATCCCCCCCGGTGGCTTCAAGGAGAGGTGGCACGACTCTCCCAGCCTTCCAGCCCTTCCCAAGTATGCATTGCTACCACCACTACCCATAGTAACGCAGCAGATGCTCATGGTGATCGGGAATGTGGGAGCTCACCCGGGCGATCCAGTCCAGGGCATCCATGGAGCAAGCCACTCCTTTGGCGGTGCGGTACTCG
>JALLOM010000045.1 GCA_027717865.1 Acidobacteria bacterium AH-259-O06
CTTGGATCCCTACTGTTTATCTTGAGCACGCAATTAGCCTTCAGTCAGGAGGAACCATTTGCAGCGCGAATTACCTTTGGCTACAACGACGCCGAGCCGACCCGCTGGACAGGGAGGGTGACGGCGGATAATGCCCGGGTTGCTGCAATCGAGGGCTGGCATTTCCTGGCTGATGATCGGATTTCGCTCAATACCTTCGACATCCAGACCGGGGCCGAGCTGAGCAAGGGGATCACAGTGAGGGGAACTGGGTCGCCTGGGGCACGCATCTCTGTGGAAACGAGCCAGGGCACGCTTTCATTCTTGATTTCCGACCTGAGGCTCGGAGAGGAGGTCGCGTTGCTGGAGGGCGCCGCACGGGTGGAGCGCCTGCCGGATGCGGTCAAACTAACCGACGACTTTCGGGATGACGACTACCCTTCGATTGCCGTGGTGGACGACTCGACAGCCTGGGTGGTTTGGCAGTCTTACAGTGGGCAATTCGACGAGGTGCGAATTTCCAAGTACGACGGCGGATGGCGCACTTTTACCCGGCTGCCGGGGGTCTCGGGGGATGTGTGGCGGCCACAAGTGGCTCTGGATGCTCAAAAAAGGCCCTGGGTTGTGTGGTCGCAGCAGGTCGATAGTAATTTCGACATCTATGCCCGGGCCCTGGACGAGGGAAGCAATACCTGGCTGAAAGTGGTTCGACTCAGCTCGCACCCTTACGCAGATATCGACCACCACCTGATTTCGGATCATGAAGGTGGCCTTTGGGTGGTCTGGCAAGGATTCCATGGAGACAATTCGGATATCTTTCTCAGGCACTACAATGGATCGGAATGGTCGGAAGAAGTCCGGGTAACGGAGCATCCTGCCAACGACTGGGAACCCCGTGTAGCGGTCGATGATCAAGGAAAAGCCTACATCGTGTGGGATACCTATCGGAATGGCAATTATGATGTCTACATGCGGGCTTACGAAAACGGGAATCTAGCACCTGAAGAGCCGGTTGCAATGACCCCCAAGTTTGAAGCTCACGCTTCCGTGGCCGTCGACGGCGCGGGTCGAGTGTGGGTGGCCTGGGACGAGAGCGGCCCCAACTGGGCGAAGGATACCGGAGCGACCATCGACGCGGACTGGCGGGGTAAAAGTCAGGACGAACGCCGGAGGCATTGGCCAGGAGTTCGAATCTACGAATCTCGAAACCTGAACCTTGTCGTCTTGGAGGGAAGCGGGCGCAAGATGCCCGTCCAGGATGTCCAGCTGGCGGTATCGAAAGAGGGAGAGTCGCATGATTTCCCTCAACTATTGGTCGATCGGCGGTCCAACCATATAGGTCTCCTATTTCACCGCCGCGGGAGAACCAGGCGTGCACTGCGCGGTGGCCGAGGGCGAGCCTACTGGGAAACGGCTGTGACGTTTTACCAGGGCGATACTTGGCAGCCGGTGCTGGCCATGCCGAACAGCTGGGGTCGTAGTTCAATGCGTCCAGCCGCGGCCTATGCACCGGATGGGAGCCTCTGGGTCACGTGGCCCACCGATGGGCGCCTTTACATCAACACGCACCAGCCCGTGGTCGGAAACGTTTACGCGGCCCATCTTCCGCTCGAAGAGATATCGCAATTCCCCGTCTTAAAACCATGGGAGGAGACGGAGGAAATTGAGGTAAGTCCGGCTCATGGGAACGAGGTGGCGGACCTGACGGCGATTCGTGGCTACCGGACCTTTGTCCACGGGGTCGAAAAAGAGATTGTACGAGGAGACTTTCACCGGCACACGGAACTCTCCTGGGACGGCGGAGGGCAAGTAGACGGCTCTCTTCTCGACTTTTACCGCTACATGCTCGACGCGGCAGCCATGGACTTCGGTGCGGTGACGGACCACCTGGCCGGCGGGGGCTATGAGTACTGGTGGTGGATCACGGAGAAGAGCTGCGATATGTACCACATCCCCAGAGTCTTTACCACCTTCTACGGGTACGAGCGCAGCGCCCGCTTTCCCAACGGCCACCGCAACGTCTTTCACACCACTCGTGGAATCCCAGTGGTCTCATTTTTCACCGAAGCAGGTTTTGACGGGCCCCTACCGGGAGTGTCTGCGGGTGACCTGATGGAAAACGATACGAAATTGCTTTACGACTCCCTGCACCGCACGGGTGGGATCGCCATCTCGCACACCTCCGGATCGAGCGGTATGGGCACCGACTGGCGCGACAACGACCCTGAGGTGGAACCCGTGGTGGAGATTTTTCAAGGGCTTCGCGTCTCCTATGAGCACCTGGGAGCCCCCCGCGCGGCTCGCGGCCCGGATGATCGTCCCCCAGGAGGTTTCCAGGAGGCCGGTTTCGTCTGGAACGCCTACCGAAAAGGGTACCGCCTGGGAACTATTACCAGTTCAGACCACAGTTCCACGCACATTTCCTATGCCATGGTTTACACAGAGCAGCCGACCCGCGAAGCCATCTTCGAAGCGATCCAAAAGCGGCATACCTACGGGGCCACTGACAACATCATCCTGGATTACCGCATGGGTGAACACTTTATGGGGGAGGAATTCACCGCTTCAAAGGTGCCTCCGCTGAAAGTCCGGATCATGGGAACGAGCCAGGTGGCAAAAGTGGAGATCGTCAAGAACGAAAAGATCATTTACTCAACAACCCCAGATAAACGGGATGTGACCCTGACTTTTGTGGATCAGGACGAAGCGCCGGGGACGAGTTACTACTATGTGCGAGTGATTCAGGATGATCGCCAGATCGCCTGGTCGAGCCCCATCTGGGTCACCTACCAGCCATGACAGAGCCACGACCGTAAGAGGCTGTCGCAAAAGCGAGCGCGGTGGCACACGCGCAAAACAGAGCCGCGACTGTGAAGGAGCAGGAAGCGTGGCATGTATGACATGTTCATCGCTCGCAATGTGGCTGACCAACACGAAGCACAAGCTTGGTCCTCGACTGGATCCCGCGGATTAACGCGGATAAGGGGCTGAAGATTGAATTCTTGGGCACGGCGAATGTAGACTTTAATGGGTTACAACAGTTCGTTGTTGTTGAGGCGGGGGGAGTATGAGTTTGCCTCTCGAGCGCGATCCGAAGAGATTAGGGCGGAGCAGGGGTTGTATTTTGAGATTGCGGGGTTAGCTGAGGCAGAGAGGAAAGTCTTGGGAAACCGCGAAGACGCGAAGGACACAAAGTGAACTTCGTTGATATACATACGCACGTGTTGCCGGGGGTGGATGATGGGGCGGCTTCGATCGATGAAACTGTGGCGATGCTCAGGATGGCTTATGACGGGGGGACGAGGAAGATCGTGTCCACGCCCCATATGTTTTTTGACCTTTTCAAGAATAATGATTTTGTTGAAATCCGGGACCGGTTCGATCAACTGACATCAGATTTGAACTCTTACCAGGATCAGTTTCCTTTTCTTAAAGCGATCGAGATCTATCCGGGCGCTGAGAATTATGCGTCGCCTGAGTTCCTGGAAGCGCTGGGTCAAGGGTGCGTGCTAACCTTGAACGGAAGCCGCTATTTGCTGGTCGAGTTTTCACCGATGCTGCCCTTTACCCAGATTGAGAACATTATTCAAAGGGTCTTTCCGGCGGGATACACTCCGGTCATTGCCCACCCGGAACGATATGCAGCGATTCAGGAAGATCCGATGCGGATGGTCCGCTTCTGGGAGATGGGGTGTGTGACGCAGGTGAATGCCGACAGTCTCCTGGGAGGCTGGGGGTCGCGGGCTACGAAGTGTGCCAAGGCTTTGCTGGAAGAGGGTCTGGTGGATGTGATTGCTTCGGATGGGCATCGGGTGAGGTGGAGACCGCCGGTGCTGGAGGGGGTTTTTCGGAAGCTGGAGAGTGAGTATGCCGGGGAGGATGTGGCCGCGTGGATGGTGGAGAATCCGCAGGGGATTTTGGCGAATGAAAGTCTGGAGGTGAGTTACCCCGCGAAAGATCCCACGAAATGACGCGAAAAACGCGAAAAGCGCCCCCCGTCGGCTAGTCCCTAATCCCATCCCGCAGATTACGCGGATATAAGGCGGATTAGCGCAGATACTAAACCTTCAATCAGCTCTGACCCTCTGCTTCGGTCGTGACAGGGAGGTCAAGTTCCTGCGCGGCCTGATTCTGGGCATCGTCAAAGCTGACAAAGCGCGTCAGCGGTTTCTGTTTGTGGAACCACAGCGCGCTTCTCAGGTGGACCAGATCGAGTGACCTGGGGGTGGAAACAACGGGCATATCCCAACCGCTGCAAAGGTCCAGAGTCAAATCCCGCAGCCACAACAGCGCCTGGTCCTCGCGAACTCTTTCCAGACAGCGATTCAGTTTCGCCGGCGAAAGGTGTCCCAAGCGCGAGAGGCGCACCAGATTCCGGTTGGCCTCGAGAATCAGAAGAACACTGGACACAAGCCCCTGGCCTCGCAACTCTTCCACCAGACCTGCAGCGCCTTCTTCATTCAGAAGAATGCACAGATAGGCCGAGGTGTCCAGATAATAAAGACGCAGGTCTTGGGCTTTCATGAAGACGCCGGTTCGTCACGGCGGTCCTCGGCCAGGATCCTCAAGTAGACTCCAGCGGTCCCCCGTTTCAGACAAGGCTCCAGACAGCCACGACCGTATTCCTTCCCACGGCTCAGGTGAAGTGCGTCAGCCGAAGTCAGCAGGGCGATGGGTTCTCTGTGCCGGGTCACCAGGATCGGTTCGTTTTGGGCCGCCTCTTTCAGCAAAGAAGAAAGGCGTCGCTTCAACTCGTCCACGCTAACGGAACGCATAGATAAACAGTACTAAATACAGTGCTAATAATCAATAATATTAGCTCTATTTATAATTCTGAAATATTTTCATTTGGGTGCCTATCCTCAGCCTTATTCCAATTCGCGCTATTCACTGGCTTCTTAAGACCTGCAAGATCTTGAACTTCTGGACTGTTTTGAATACAAGAAATGCGGGTTAGGGATCTTAAATCTTCTTGCGATAGTTCGGATTCGGTCGGGGTAACCGAGCTTCGGTTTCCTTCAGCCACTTGCTCAAGCGCGCATCAAGCTCCCTGACCTTCTGGCGCATTCGATCGGCAAGATCCCGTTTTTCCTCAATATCGTCTTGGAGGTTGAAGAGCTCATATGGCCTACCCGAATAGCGCTTAATCAGTTTCCAGTTCCCGGATCGGATGATGCTGTAGGGTGCAATCTTGCCTCGGTAATGAGGAAAGTGCCAAAAAAGCGCATCACGTTTAAGCGGCCCGGATTGCTCCAGTACGGGCACTAAGCTCTCGCCGTCTATGACCCTGTCGCCGGGCAAGGAAACTCCAACCGCCTCACAAATAGTGGGGAAGAAGTCGATGCTGCTCACCGGAGTCTCTGAAACAGTACCAGCCTTGATGACCCCGGGCCAGCGAATGATTTGCGGGATGCGGATGCCCCCCTCGTAAGGATAACCCTTGCCCAGACGCAGAGGTGTATTGTCCGTTGCCTGGGGAAAGAGACCGCCGTTGTCGGATGTGAATATGAGTAGCGTGCTTTCGGCCAGCTCCAGCTCGTCCAGCGCTTCCATGATACGTCCAACCGCCTCATCCATGCTTTCTATCATGGCAGCATATCTCGGGTTCTTGTGGTTGGTTGGTGTTTTGGCCTGATATTTGGCAACCAGGTCTTCCTTTCCCTGAATTGGAGTGTGTACGGCGTAGTGCCACAGGTTCAGGAAGAATGATTGGTTCCTGTGTTGGCGGATAAAGTTGATCGCTTCATCGGCTTCACGGTCAGTGAGATATTCTCCTTTCTTCCGAGGCGGCAGGGTAGGAATATTGGCCCGTTCAGCATTCCTGTAGTAAGGATCGAAATAGCTTGGAGGCTGGCCAATATCACAACCTCCAACATTCAAGTCAAAGCCCTGGCGCTCTGGAAACCATGGTTGTGGGCCAAGATGCCATTTCCCAACGTGGCATGACGTGTAACCGCTGGCACTAAGGACTTCTGCCAGCGTGATCTCATCCAGTTCCATCCAATAGGGGTTGGGCGGACACAGGAACTCACGATCTTGTCCCACGTATGCGGAAGGGTTCTTTCCGCTTTCCACAGCCTGCTTCGCCCCGGGGTCTCGGAAGTGGATCCAGTCCGTGACCCCAACACGTGCTGGGTATCGTCCTGTCATAATTGCCGCCCGAGTAGGGGAACAGACCGCGCAGGCGGCGTAAGCATTGCTAAACTTCATTCCCTGCGAGGCGAGGCGATCGATATTTGGTGTTTCGTAGTAGCGGCTGCCAAAGCATGCTAAATCAGTCCAGCCCAGGTCATCGACGTTGATAAGGACAATATTCGGTTTATTGTTTCCGAGACCAGCCGCGTTCATTGGCCTGCTGGCGGACAACGATGCAGCACTCAGCCCCAGCCACACAAATTCACGTCGACTGAATCTTTGCATTACCACCTCCTTTTTGAGTGACTGGCCGAGCGAAAGTGCTTGGCCTTACCGTTCTGCACACCAACGTCGCCCCGTGCAGCAGGAAAAACGGCGCATGCACCATAATACATAGGATTGTATCCGGAGTGGGTTCGTGGAGAACAGCGTGTGAGGGGATACGAGTACGATGACAGAAGCATTCCGGATACAATCCCGTTGGGCTGAGCCGGTGGCGCATGTGTATTGCCCAACACAAGCCTCTTTCAAATCCTATATATATATAAGGAATAATAATGCCAGATTATCGGCTAGATGAAGGAGCCAATGGGAGATGGCTGAGATCGACCCGAAATTGGATCGGCGGACTTTTGCCAAAAGATTGGGATTCGGTTTAACGGCCGCATTATTTCCGACGATGTCGCACCCACAGGCTTTGCAGCTACCCGCGTATCTGCAAGGATACGATGAGGCGTTTGCCGAGAATCCACGTGCTGCCGCCTTGAAATGGTTTCAGGATGCCAAATTCGGTCTGTTTGTTCACTATGCCCTGGCCAGCCTGTTACCGCGCGGCAAAGTGGATTTTCTAGAACTGCTGGCAGCTGAAAAAGAAAGCGCTGTCGTAAAACGACTCTTTAATCAATTTACGGCCGAGAATTTCGACGCTGATTTTATTGCCGATCTTGCCATGTCGGCCGGAATGGCTTACGTCAATCTTACGACTCAGCATCTTGGCAGAATGTACATGTACCGAACAAAAGTGTCGGATTTTACAAGTCTTCACTCCCCGTCTCGGCGCGATCTGCTGTCTGAGATGGCCAAGGCATGTGAAAAAAGGAAACTAGGGCTGTTTCTCTATGTTCCACCTGAAACAGCCCGGACAGACGATGAGTACATCGAACACAACCACACGATCCTGCGGGAGTTGCTCACGCAGTACGGACCTATTGCAGGTATCTGGTTCGATGGAATCGGCAACTATCGACGTCATCCCGAGCGGTATACCAGGCTATCTGAGACGTACGCTCTAGTTCGTTCACTGCAACCGCAGTGCCTGATCTCCTTTAAGGACGGAGGCATTGGAGAGGAAGACTTTATATCGCCGGAGCATTTTTTACTCCCCATACCTACAGTGTGGAAGAATCCGTTACGTCAAAAACGATGGCAGATACGTTTGCAGCGGTGGAAGAAATGGAATGGAGATAGAAAACGGTGGGAAAGAAGTTTCAAGCACAAGCCTGCTGAGATCAATACAACACTGCAGGAGTGTATGAATAGAGATGGAGTTGGAGCACCCGGCGGGTGGATAAACGACGCTCAAGCACGGCATCTCAACGCCGATGAAGTGATGGTCCTTTTGAAGAAAGCTCGTGAACTGAACGCCAATTTACTTCTCAATATAGGACCTCTTGGTGATGGTTCCATCCATCCGGAGGATATGAAGACCCTCAGGGAAATAGGGAGGCGGATCCGCCAAAACGGCTTCCCCAAGTAGAGTATGCGACGAAAAAGCTTCTCGATTGAAAAGGGGAAGTAAGTGCTGGCTCGTTCCGGAAAAGGGCTGGTTTCGGACAAAGTGAGAAAGTCAAAGAATCACAGCAATAATCACGAATTGTCACGCTCACTCGCGCTATATGCGGGATTAGTCGGCCCAATAATGTGCTTGACCTTATTGTTACTGTTTTTGGTTAGACCTGCTGTCGCGGGTAAATCCGATTATTTCAAGATCACCGTTGTGGACGAGGAGACTGGCCGCGGCGTGCCATTGGTCGAGCTTAAAACGACGAGCGGTGTTCGCTATTACACTGACAGCAATGGCATTGTCGCCTTCTACGAACCAGGTCTGATGGACCAGCTGGTCTACTTCCACATTAAAAGTCACGGCTACGAATTTCCCGAGGACGGCTTTGGATACGGCCGCGGCAAGGCGCTCAAAGTCGCTAGGGGGGCCAGTGCCCTGATAAAAATCAAGCGGCTCAACATCGCGGAACGACTTTATCGCATTACCGGCGCGGGTATCTATCGCGACAGTATCCTAGTTGGCCACCCCGTTCCAATCAGGCATCCCTTACTGAACGGTAAAGTACTTGGACAGGACACGGTCGTCTCCACCGTGTATCGTGGCAAAATTTATTGGTTTGGGGGGGACACCGTAGGACCCTACAACCTGAACCTGGCAGTGGCGGGGGCGACTTCAGAATTGCCCCAAAAAGGCGGCCTCGATCCAAGTGCCGGCGTCGACCTTACCTACTTCGTCAATGAGTCGGGCTTTACTAAAGAGATGTGCCCTTTTCCTGTTCCTGGTCTCAAATGGCTCGAGGGTCTTATGACCATCACAGACGAAACAGGCAGCGAGCGCTTGCTCGCCCGCTACGCCAGCATGAAAGACCTCGGCTATGCACACGAATGGGGTCTCGCGATTTTCAATGATGACAAGCAAGTCTTTGAGCAACTCGTACGTTTCGAACTGCATGGACCGCACCGGTCGGCGCATCCTTTCCGCGCCACGGTTAAAGGTCAGGACTACTATTACATATTCCCTAATTTTCGCGTGAAAGCGGACTTGAAACACCTCAAGGACCTCAGCCTTTACGAAGCATTTACGCCGCTGAAGTCGGGCGTCCGGTACGACAGGGCAGCACCGCAGCTGGGCCGTGCCCCTGACGGCCGGCTTCGCTACGCGTGGAAGTCGGGAACGGATCCCGTTCATCGGCGTCAGCAGCGGGAGCTGATTGCAGAGGGGCAGATGAAGGCGGGAGAAGAATGGTTGCGCCTGTACGACATCGAGCGCGGTGTTCCTATCAGAGCTGGTCCCGGTTCGGTCTCCTGGAACGAGTTCCGCACGCGGTGGATCATGATTGCAGGAGGGAAACCCGGCGAAGTTTGGTATGCTGAGGCTGACACTCCCGTAGGCCCCTGGGTCTATGCCCAGAAGATTGTGTCACACGACAAATACAATTTTTATAACGTAACGCAGCACCCGTTTTTTGATCAGCAGGGCGGCCGGATCATCTACTTTGAAGGCACCTACACGGAAGCCTTTTCGGCCAGTCCTGAGAAGACGCCGCGTTACGATTATAACCAGATTATGTATCGCCTGAAGCTCGACGACCCAAGGCTTTTCTTACCCGTGCCGGTTTATCAGCTGAAAGGCGTGAACGGGGCAAAGCGCTACCTATTGGGCAAAGCCGTGGACTCACAAAACACGTGGGAAAGCATCGAGGAGGTGGCCTTCTTCGCCCTGCCGCCGGACCGACGATGGGAAGGGTTCATCCCTATCTTCGCCACGATGGCGGAAGGTGGAGTGACCCTCCAGCGCGAACCGCCGACCAGGGGAAGCGATCCAGATCAACCCGCCTTGTATGCACTACCTACCGCGTTTACGTCCCTGGAAGAGAAGCTCACGGGCACGTGGCGATGCAAGGCGAGAGATCAAGATAGCTCTGAATTACCTTTCATCTTGGAGATCAATATGAAGGGCGAGGAGATAAAGTGGACCCCTCCAGTGGACAGTTTGATGATCATCAATTGGAGGGTTAAGGATGGCACGCTAGAGTTAAATGTAAAGGATAACGAGGATCAAGCCACGTATGTCTTAACAGCCAGCCTAGAGCAGAGCAAACTGATTGGGGAGTGGAAGCAGAGCCAAACTGGGGACACCGGTACATGGGAGGGCCATCGCACGGACTTCGCCTGGCAGCAGCTAGCATCGCCCGCCGTTGTTCCTCTGTATGAATATCACCAAAGGGATGGCCACGCACACTTCTACTCCGCCAATCCCGACATCAAGGAGGAGGCGCTGCAGCGCTCCGCGGAGCCAATCTGTCGCGTCTGGCGCAACCCAATGGCAATGCTTATCCTGGATTGGAGGGCAAAGCCCAAATAAAGTGAACTCGCGGCGAGCAGTTGCCGACCTCAATTCCTTGCAAAGGGAATCTTGATGTATCACCCTAATCAGTGCAAAATTCAGTTCAGCTATCATTTTCACTGAACCTGGAAGGAGACAACGTCAATGTCAAAATCATGCAACGAGGAAAGAGCAGGATTGGATCGAGGCTCTATTAGCCGGCGGGAGATGCTGGCCTTGGCCGGAGCCGGTCCAGTACTGTTGCTGGCCGGAGGACTCAAGGCTGCTACCAGATCCCAAACTCGCAAGCCCAACATCTTGGTGATCATTTCTGACGACCAGGGGTACGCCGATGTCGGGTTTCACGGCTGCAAGGACATCCCAACCCCCAGCATCGATTCTCTTGCCCAAAACGGCATCCGCTTCAGCAGCGGCTACGTCTCCTGTCCGGTGTGCAGCCCGACACGAGCCGGCCTGATGACGGCACGCTACCAACAGCGCTTCGGCCACGAATTCAACACTGGACCGCCGCCCACAAGCCTCATGGAGCACGTTGGCCTACCGCTTACGGAAACCACCATGGCCGAGGTATTGAAGGCCGCCGGCTACGTCACGGGAGCCGTGGGGAAATGGCATCTGGGCATGCGACCACAGTACCATCCACTTGAGCGCGGTTTTGACGAGTTCTTCGGTTTTCAGCACGGGGGGCATTCCTATATCAAACTCGCCCCCGACGACTATAATCCGATTCAGCGAGGCAGAAAGCCCGTTCACGAAAAGGAGTACCTGACCGACGCCTTCAGCCGCGAGGCGGTTGCGTTTATCAACCGTCATCGCGACGAATTGTTCTTCCTTTACGTGACCTATAATGCGGTGCACACCCCGATGCAGGCCACGGAAAGATACCTCAAGCGCTTTCCTGACATTAAGGACCAGAAACGCCGCACCTACGCTGCAATGCTGAGCGCCATGGATGACGGGATTGGCGCGATTCTCAAGAAACTTCGTGAGGTCGGCATCGAGAACGATACGCTCATCTTCTTTCTCAGTGACAATGGTGGCCCCACGCAAGCTAATGCTTCGAGCAACGATCCGCTCCGAGCCGGCAAGGGCACGATGTACGAGGGTGGTACGCGCGTTCCTTTTGTGGTGCAGTGGAAGCGAAAACTCCCGGCAGGCAAAGTTTACGACCACCCCGTGATTTCTTTGGACATATTCCCAACAGTGGTTGCCGCAGCAGCAACCCAGATGCCTGCGGACCGCGCCATCGACGGTGTGAATCTCCTGCCATATCTTACGGGAGAGCACAGGACACCGCCGCACGAGACTCTCTTCTGGCGTTCAGGGGACCGATATGCAATGCGCCAGGGAAAGTGGAAACTGGTCAAGCTCGGCGACCGTTCACCTGAACTGTACGACCTGTCAGAAGACATCAGCGAGACCACCAACCTCGCTCAGCAAAAGCCTGACCTCGTTCAAGAGCTGAAGAAAGCGCTCAACAATTGGGAGTCCAAACTCCAAAAGCCGCTTTGGACACCGTCCAGAAGGCGGAGGTAACAACGCAACAGGAGACCCAACAGGAGAAGTGGCTGACACGGAGGCTCTTGACCCGTCGAAAGCAGGTGTAATCGTGACGCCAGCAAAGAAAAGGGGGACAAACAGGCAGGGGCGCCCCCGCGTTCACATCAAAAGCTTCTTCATTTGCCTGCTGATCAGTCTGAGTATCGCCATTTGGTTGATTGCACAGGCCGGCCAACCGAAGGTTAGAGCCGCCGAGAGGTTACCCAACATCATTTTTATCCTCGCCGACGATTTAGGCTGGACCGACCTGGGTTGCTTTGGCAGCAAGTACTACCAGACCCCCAGTATCGATCGCCTGTGCGCTCAGGGCATGAAGTTTACAAGCGCATACACTAACGGGCCCAACTGTGCTCCAACCCGTGCCTCACTCATGAGTGGGCAGTACACTCCCAGACACGGCATCTACACAGTCAATACCGGAGCCCGCGGGCTGGAAAAGTTTCGCAAGCTTATCCCAGTGAAAAACGAAAGGAACCTGCCGCTAAGTGAGGTCACGGTCGCTGATGTCTTGGAAGGTGCCGGTTATACCACTGCTCATTTCGGCAAGTGGCATCTGGGAAATGACGATCCCTATCATCCGTCCAAACGAGGTTTCGATAAGGCAATTGTCACTGGTGGAAGACACTTTGCGCCGAATTTTCGAACAAGGCCAAACGTTTCCGTCAATGCAGGCGTTTATCTGGCCGACTTCCTGACCGACCTGGCTGTCAAGTTCATTGAAGACAACAAAGACCGGTCATTTTTCTTATACCTGTGTCATTTCGCGGTGCATACGCCCATCGAAGCGAAACAAGAGTCGATCGGCAAATACAAAGATAAGAGCCCAGTGGGCGGTCACCACGATCCCGTCTATGCCGGCATGATAGACAGTCTTGACCAAAGCGTGGGACGCATCATGGCCAAGCTGGACGAGTTGACGCTCAGCGAGAACACGATCGTGGTCTTCTATTCAGACAACGGCGGCGTCGGAGGCTACGGCAATATTGGTGGGTCAACCGGTAGGAATATCACCGATAATGCACCGCTGCATGGAGGCAAGGGGATGCTGTATGAGGGCGGTGTGCGGGTACCGTTGATCATCCGCTGGCCCCGTGTGGTCCAGGCGGGAAGCGTGTGTCGCGAACCCGTCATAGGGATTGATTTTTATCCCACGTTTCTCGAGATCGCCGGGGGCCGGCGCAGCCCCGAACACCAACTCGACGGTGAGAGTATCTTGCCACTTCTGAAATCAACCGGACACGCCTCGCTCAACCGCGACGCGATCTACTGGCATTTCCCCGGATATCTGCAAGCCAACACCGAGCAAGGCACTTGGCGTACCACGCCGGCAGGCAGCATTCGCAGTGGCAACTACAAGCTTATTGAGTTCTTTGAGGATGATCATGTGGAGCTCTACAATCTCAAAGACGACATCGGCGAGCGGATCGATCTGGCCAGTCGGATGCCGAAAAAAGCAAGGCAACTGTTGACCCAGCTTCGGAAATGGCGCAGGGGCATAGACGCAAAAATGCCCAAGAGCAAGGCCGATCTGTGAAAGCTCGAAGCGTGGCGGTGCTCTTAATTCATCCACTGCAGCCACTCACACATTCTCGGGCACCAAGAACGGTGGGCGGTAGTCTCTGGTAAGGAGTTCGTTCGCTTCTTCGTCGTTAATCCGAAGTTCCTAGCCCGGTGATGCCTTAAATATCAGATAAGAAACGAGTTAGGTCTTGTTCTATTTGATAGTATGTAGGCATGTAATTACAGCGAGATTGCATTGAATATTCACTTGACAAGCGGATATATTGCGCGTATTATGTAGGCATGTACATCGCCGCCATCCCTAACCGCAACTCACCGCCGGCCATTCTCCTGCGGGAAAGCTACCGCGACGGCCACAAGGTCAAGAGTCGCACCCTCGCCAACCTGAGCAAGCTGCCCCCGGAGGCCATCATCGTCCTGCGCCGCGTGCTGCAAGGGGAGAAGCTGGTCTCGGTCGAGGAGGCTTTCGAAGTGACCGCCTCCTACCATCACGGCCACGTGCAGGCCGTGCTGCTGGCCATGCGCCAGCTCGCTTTCCCCAGCCTGATCGCCGCGCGGCCCTCACGCCAACGCAACCTGATCCAAGCCCTGGTGGCGGCGCGCCTCCTGCAGCCTTCGAGCAAGCTGGCCACCACCCGCTGGTGGCACCTCACCAGCCTGCCTGCTCTTCTGGACGTGGCGGACGCCACCGAGGACGACCTCTACCAAGCAATGGACTGGTTGCTCGAGCGCCAGGCGCGCATCGAGAAGAAGCTGGCGGCTCGTCACCTGCAGCACGGGGGGTTGGCGCTTTACGACCTGACCTCCAGCTACTTCGAGGGCGTGACCTGCCCGCTGGCGGCGTTTGGTCACGATCGGGACGGCCGGAAGGGCAAGCTGCAGGTCAACTACGGGCTGCTCACCGATCGGCGGGGCTGTCCGGTGGCGGTCTCGGTCTTCAAGGGCAACACGGGTGACCCGAAGACCCTGCTGCCGCAGGTCGAGAAGGCCCGGAAGGATTTTAGGATCAAGCACTTGGTGATGGTTGGCGATCGCGGCATGATCACCCAGAAGCAGATCGACACGCTGCGGGAGATCGAGGGCCTGGACTGGATCACCGCCTTGCGTCCCGACGCGATCAAGAAGCTGGTCCAAGAGGGTGCGATCCAGATGGGGCTCTTCGACGAGCACAACTTGTTCGAACTGAGCCACCCTGACTTCCCCAACGAACGCTTGGTCGCCTGCCGCAATCCCGAGCTGGCCCTGAGGCGAGCCGGGAAACGTCAGAGTCTGATCGAGGCGACGGCCAGGGAGCTGGATCAGGTGGCCCGCATGGTCGAGGGGGGGCGACTGCGGGGGCAGGAGCGCATTCGCGCCCGGCTCGACTCCATTCTGGGTAACTACCGCATCGGCCGGCACTACCGGGTGGACATCCGGGACGACGGGTTCGACTTCGAAGTCGATGCGGAGGCCATCGCCGCCCTAGCGGTTGCCGGCGACACCGACCCTGGGCGCATCGAAAAGCGGCGAAACCGGTTCGAAGGGCACATGGGGGCGATGGCCGGCCAGTTCGAGAAGCTGCGCCAACGGATCGCCAGGGGCCGGCTGCACGGCAAGGACAAGATCGGTGTGCGCGTCGGCAAGGTCCTCGACAAGTACAAAGTCGGCAAGCACTTCAAGCTGGAGATTCAGGACGACGAGTTCCGCTTCGAAGTGGACTCGGAGAAGGTCGCCGCCGAGGCCGCCCTCGATGGCCTCTACGTGGTGCGCACCAGCCTGGCCCAGGAGCGCATCACGCCCGAGGACACGGTCCGCGGCTACAAGCTGCTCGCTCAGGTCGAGCGCGCCTATCGCTGCATGAAAACCGTCGACCTCAATGTCCGACCCATCCGCCATCGGTTGGAGGACCGGGTGCGTGCGCACATCTTCCTCTGCACGCTCGCCTACTACGTGCTGTGGCACATGCTCGAGGCCTGGCGGCCCCTCCTGTTCTGCGACGAGGATCAGCGGGCCAAACTCACCCGTGACCCCGTCGCCCCGGCCCAACGCTCCCAGGCTGCGCTGCGCAAAGCCCACACCAAGGTGTGCTCGCTGACGGCTCCGAGGTCCACAGCTTCAGAACCCTCCTCACCCTGCTGAGCGGCATCGTCCAAAACGTCTGTCGCGTCCCAGGCGTCCCCTCCGACACCCCCACCTTCGAGGTCGTGACCACACCGAGCCCAAAGCAGAAACAAGCTCTCGATCTG
>JALLOM010000449.1 GCA_027717865.1 Acidobacteria bacterium AH-259-O06
TCCTCGGCCGCCACCTCTGGTGGACCCTTTTTCTCCTAATCCTGCTGGTCCATGTTTACTGGGAAGTCTTAGATGCATCACCACCGGTTTGGGACATGGCTTACCACCAGCTCAAAGGCTGGGAATATCTGGAGGCTTGGCAAGAGGGACAGATTTTTGAACAGTTTTCCAAACTGTCCTCCTACTACCCCCCTCTTTACTACCTTCAAGAGGCACTTATTCTGCGGTTCTTTCCTGGCACGCAATTTTTGGCGCTGCTCTCAAATACTTTGGGTCTTTTTCTGCTGGCATACTGCACCTATCGTATTTCTGCTCTTTTCGCGGAACCAGTTGCAGCCAGAGTGGCCGGTGTGCTTCCGCTGCTTTTTCCCTTGCTTGCCTGGACCAGTCGTGTGTCACTTTTGGACGTCTCACTGGCAGGGTGGGTGGCAGCTGGGGGCTACGTGCTTTTGAGGAGTAACCGGCTGCAAAGCAAAGGGTGGTCTCTCCTTCTCGGACTGGTTTTCGTGGCGGGAACCCTCACCAAGTGGACTTTTGTCCTCTTTCTGTTTTTTCCTTTGCTTCACGTCATGGTCTTTTCCCCAAACCGAAGGAGGTCAGCTCTGAATCTGTTCGACGCCACTATTCTGGCAATTCCTCCGCTCTTCTGGTGGTATCTCCCCAACTTGAACTACCTCATTGAGCGCTTCCAGATGACAGCTGAGGCGGGAATCTGGGAAGGAGATCCCGGATTGGGCAGCATTCTTGGCTGGATCTATTATCCTCGCTGCCTTTCAAGTTATTACCTTTACCTGCCTCTGACGGTCCTGTTCGTGTGGGGCACGATACTGGCCTCAAAAAAGAAGGGCGAAACCGATCGAGCTCCACTGGGTTTTCTGTGGTGGTGGGTCTTGGGGAGTCTTTTTCTTCTCACATTGCTCAAAGCCAAGGATCCGCGATATGTCATGCCTTTGGTCTGCCCGCTTGCGATTCTCTTGGTGGCTCCCTGGAAAGAGCGTCGTCGATGGGTCCTGGGAATATTTGCCTTCGCTGTTCTTCAATTCTTGAGTGTTTCTTTCAACACGCCTTTTTCTCCTGTCAAGATTGCGCTTTTTGATTTGAAGGACGACACCGACTATCGGAGCATGCGCCAGGAGTGGGTTTTCTATCAGACCCATTATTTTGGTGTCGCGGGGCCGCCACGTCAAAGTGGCTGGAAGTATGACGAATTACTCGACGCAACTGGTCCTCAAGCGAGCCTCGGTTTCGTCCCGGAAGCAGCACATTTCAATTGGGTGACTCTTCAACTGTTCGCCGTACGAAAAGGGTATAAAGCCAAAGTGATTCGTCTCGGACAATCGGAGAGCTCCGCTCAATTGCTTCCATCGCTGAGCTTTGTCATTGGAAAAACCGGGCTTCAGGGACTATCCTATCTCACTCTTCATAACGACAAAATCTACCGCCGTTTGGAGGAATTGAATTGGCCACTGATACAGACGTGGGAACTTCCCGATCGCAGTCAGGCTCAACTCTGGCGGAATCCTACCCCCTCACCGTAGTGATTCCAGCCCGTAACGTCGCACAGGAACTGAAGCTCTGCCTTCAAGCTCTGTTCAAAAATGACCTCACGAATGTAGAGATTTTGGTTGTCGATGACGCCTCCACTGATTCCACACCTGAAGTAGTTTCTTCCCTGCGAGAAGCGCTGGGAGAATCGAAAACAAAGGTTCGGTATCTGGCCTTAGAGGATCAATCCGGTCCCGCCGCAGCTCGAAATGAGGGTGTCAAGCAGGCGAAAAATCCCTATGTTCTTTTTGTCGACTCAGACGTGGTTCTGGCGCAGCGAACCGTGGAATGGATGCGAGAAAGTCTTGATCTTTACTCTCACCGTTCAGACATAGCGGGCGTTTTGGGGTCATACTCTGAAACGATTCCTTGGGACGATTTCCTGACGAACTTCAAGAATCTTTATGTTTGCTTTCTTTACAGGGAAACAGACACACTCAGCCCTTATTTGCATACCCCGATTTTCTGTGTAAAGAAGGAGATTTTACAGAACGTCGGTGGGTTTGATCCCCGGTTCAGCACGGCAGAAGACTTTCGTCTGGGCATTGTCCTTGGCTCGAAGGGTCATCGTTTCGTGATCGATCGGAAGATTAAAGGAACCCACCTGAAGCGCTACACGCTCAGCACGCTCTTGAAAGAGGACTGGCGGCGCGTTTGCGATCTTCGCGCCATTCGGATTGACGAACAGCAGCGCAGGTTCGCTTTCAAGGCACATCGGCTGCACCGGTTACTGTCAGTGGTTTTGCCGGGACCAGTGCTTTTTTTCGCTGCACTGACCTTTTTGAAACCGATTTATGGGGAGATCGCTCTGCTGCTGCTTTTCATTTTCTATCTGTGTAATCTTCCCTTACTGGTCTACTGTGGACGCCAGCGAGGATTGATCTTTGCCCTCAAGGCGGCACTGTTCAT
>JALLOM010000451.1 GCA_027717865.1 Acidobacteria bacterium AH-259-O06
CACTCTACGACCACAGCCCTCTCGATTGGCTCGATTCCCACGATGCTGTCAGATCTAAAGTATTTACCGTACCCGAGAGCAACCATCCTGTCTTTTTCAATTCTCATCGCCAGCCTCCTGAAATGGCCATCAGACTGCCAGATGGCACATAAGCAGTATAGCCCACCAAATGAAGAACATTGGCCTGCGGGATAGACTACGAATCTGTTTCGCGCCTGTGATAGCATTTCCGAATGCGAAAACTTGTCCCCTCTTTGCTGCTTTTCTCTGCCTTTTGTCTTTTTGCGGTAGGTCGTTTGGCATCACAGCAGCATCCCGGCGAGAGTGTGCGGGACCTACGAGTGGCCCGCGGGCTGCAGCTCACTCTTTGGGCCTCGGAACCAGATGTCATCAATCCCACCAATATGGATATCGATGAACGGGGACGGATTTGGATCACCGAAGCAGTCAACTACCGACGCCGTTTGTTCAAACAGCCGGACTATCGTGAGGAAGGTGACCGCATCACGATCCTTGAGGATACCGACGGTGACGGCAAGGCCGACAAGTTTAAGATTTTTGTCCAGGATGCGTCTCTGCGCTCACCTCTGGGCATTGCTGTTTTGGGTAATAAAGTATTGGTCTCGCAATCACCCGACATCATCGCCTACACAAAGGATGAGGACGATAACGTTGTTAAACGTGAGGTCTTTTTGACCGGCTGGCGAGGCGAGGACCATGATCATGGCGTCCATGCTGTTGTCTACGGGCCTGACGGGTATTATTACTTCAACAACGGCGACCGCGGACTAGACGTCACCGATCGCAGCGGCAGACGCATCGTCTCAGGCCCCAACGAGAAATACTATGCAGGGACGGCACTACGCGTGCGCCCGGACGGCACCGGGCTCGAAGTCATCGGTCACAACTTTCGCAACCCCTACGAACTGGCCATCGACTCCTTTGGCAATATCTGGCAATCGGACAATGATGACGACGGCAACGAGTGGACCCGAATCAACTACGTGATGAAAGGTGGCAACCACGGTTATTGGGGGCCGGGAGGGAAGCGCTGGCAGGAAGACCGTGGGACTCATTTCCACCAGGAAGATCCTGGTGTGGTCCCGACACTATTGCGCACCGGCGCGGGCTCTCCGTGCGGCATCGTGGCCTATGCAGGAAAACTCTTCCCGAAGCGCTACTGGGGGAAGTTGTTGCATGTTGACAACGGTCCCCGGGTCTTGCGTCTTTACGATGTGAGACCTGACGCCGCCGGATTTAAAATCTCGATGCAAACGATTGTGGACGGCTCCGACACCTGGTTTCGGCCCTCCGATCTCGTCGTCGCCCACGACGGCAGCGTGTTTATCGCGGATTGGTATGACGCTGTCGTCGGCGGCCATCAAATGAAAGACATCGAACGGGGCCGCATCTACCGTGTGACCCCCACTGGCCACAAGACCAGAAGGACCAATATTGACCTCTCTACGCCCCAAGGGAGGGTTGAAGCGCTTTCTTCCCCGGCTCAGTCGGTCCGCTACCTGGCCCATGTCCGCTACCTGGCAATGGGCGCAGCGGCCCTTCCGGAGCTAACTGAAATCCTGGAGCGGGACGATCCATTGCTGCGGGCCAGGGCTCTTTGGTTACTTGGGGCGATCGGTCCGCGCGGACTTGAAAGAGTGGGGGCAGAAACCAGGTCGGCCGATCCCAAATTTCGTGTGCTGGCGGTGCGGATCCTGAAGCAAAATCATTCGGACTTCGTGAGCGTGATTCGACCCCTTTTGCACGATCCATCTCCCCAGGTGCGCCGGGAGATTGCCATCGGCTTGCGTGACGTACCGGCTGCCCAAGCGCACCAGCCGCTGGTCGAACTGGCCAGACAATTCGATGGAATGGATCGCTGGTACCTGGAAGCCCTAGCTATCGGGGCACGGGGAAAAGAGAACCTGATTTACGACGACCTTCGCGAAGTTTTCCCCGGCCCATGGGACAGCCGTCTCGGTAAGTTGCTCTGGGTGTTACGTCCCTCCAAAGCCATTGACTTTTTGAAAACAGCTGCCCAGGACAGGTCTCTCAGCGCTCGCGACCGGATCCAGGCTCTGGAAACATTGGGCGTGCACCCGTCACCCGAGGTTGGGCACTTTCTAGCCAATCTCGTGGTGAGCAGCCAGCCCTTGGAGGTCCGCGCCAAGGCAGCTGAACGCCTGATCAAGCAGCTGTTCAGCCTCTGGACGGAGCTGCGCAAATCGGCTGGCATCGTTCCCGCTATCCGGGAGGCCCTGGCGATCCCGGCCACCCGGATGAAGGCGCTTGACTTGATCGGTGACTTGGGCGACCCACAGTACAGCGAGGATCTCTTCAAACTGGTAGACTCTTCTCTTCTATCGCTGGAAGTGAGAGCGATGGCCATTGAGGTGGCAGGCAAGCT
>JALLOM010000452.1 GCA_027717865.1 Acidobacteria bacterium AH-259-O06
AACTCTTAGCTTGACGCATTTTATGTACCCTGTGAAGCTCATTGAAAAGGAAACAGATGAAATCTCGATATTGCTTACGGGTGGAAGTTAATTCTGACGGTGAGCTTGTTCTGTCAGGTCAGGATCTGGGGCTGCGTGTCAAGGAGTTGTTGGGGTGATATGGACTATGAGTACTGGACGACCGTTTCACCGGATCGAAAACCGGCAGCACTGCTGCAACTCCTCTGTGATGCCTTTCCCAACTTCCTTGATCTGCATTTCTGGCTGGAATCAGCGGGCGTTCGGTACATGCTAGTGGCAAGCCTAGTCGGTGAAGAGAAATTCTCTGTGGAAGCGGATCATAAAGCGAGCCATGGTCCATGAGGTAAGGAAAGGAAACAGGCGATAGTGAAAGCCGGCTTGGACTAATTTTTGTCTTCGCTAGGGGGTGATTTCCTGGGTCATGGGCTCGTGTCGAATCGACGTATCATAACGTCCTTTATGATACGTCAGTGGCCTGACCCGTCAAGGCGGGTTATCCACAGTTATCGGGGGAGGGCACAGCCCCTCGCCGACGGTGTGATACGAGTCTCCGAAGGGTTACCACTTGCTTTGAAATTCCCTTGCCACGTCCTCAGGGGACAGGTTAAGGTAAATCTCTGTGGTCGTGAGGTGGTCGTGTCCTAGGAGGCGCTGCAGCGCCGGCAGGGAGATTCCCTTTTGGACGGCCGTCAAGGCAAAGATGTGACGGAGCACGTGCGGGGAGACGGGTCGGCTGATGGACGCCCGGTTCGCCACGCGCTTCAGCAACCGCTGGATGTTCCTTGGGCTCATGGCGAAGGATTCATGCAGAGCAAAATGGCCCTCGATTAAGGGCTGGGTGCGAGGCGATAGGGGAAGCACCCGCCGCTTTGTGCGAGTGCCACAGGGGCCGCCCTTGCCGTAGACCATAATGCGGTGTGCTTGCCAGTCGAGATTCGTCTTCTTCAACCCCGCGAGCTCAGAGATCCTAAGGCCGGTATCCAGCAGGGTCCAGACCACGAGCTTTTCTTCAAAGAGCTCGCAGGCGCTGGCGATCCGGTTGGCTTCGTCTTGAGTGAGGGGTTCTCTTTTGTACTCATAGGCCATGGAGTTCTTTCCTCAGTCCAATGATCTTCAGGATAGGGACGACAATGTTTCTCATGCCACAGACAAAGCAGAGAATGATCCATTCTCCTTGGACATACTCCAGGGGTGCTCGTAAGGGCTTATCGCAATGAATACAGCGGTAGATCATGCAAATAGAGAGGATTAAGGATGAAGGTAGACACGGGTAGCGTAGCGAAAGCCCACAAATGGGTCAATCTGGACCGGCCAGGTCAAGCGTACACAAAAGAATAAAGGGCAGCCCAAGCGAGCCGCCCTTTATCTGAGCTTAGGTATCTACCCAATGGGGCTAGTAAAGGGTAATGCTGGCGTGGAGGAGACCGTGGGGCTCGAACGTGTCGTAGCTGAAGACGAGCACCCCGGTGCCGGTTGCACCAGTGAATTTGCCCGTGCCGCCCGTGATCTCGAGCGCGGTCTGGACTGTGTTGTTCGTATCGAAGTGGGTGAAGTCGAACACGCCCGCCGGGGGATGGCCGCCTACTGTGGAAAATGCCGCCACCTCACAGTTCGTGCCGCCTTCGACGATGCCGGTGATTTCGTCACCGTTTGCTGTAGTGACCTTGAAAGTTCCGTCGAATACCTGAGTGCCGACATCAAGACCGGTGACCCCAAAGTTGGCGCCCTTACCGTCGGCGGCAAACGGGAACTCTGTTGTGCCGCCAGGGTCGTTGACAACGGAGCCTGGTATTAGGGTTAGCGGACCGGATACATTTTCGGTTGACACGTTTTGGTGTTTGTGGATTCGAACCAGGGTTCTGGGGTTAGTGCTGTCGTACACGAGGGCGCATGGCCCCGCGCCGGCCGCTCCGAAGGTGGTCCAAGTCCACGCGGCGCTCTGCTCGACGGTGACCTTACCGATGCCGGCGATCGTCCCCACGAATTTGACCTCGGCGCTATCGTCGAACGCAGGGCCACCCGTGACGTCGCCAGTGCGGTTATCGTAGTGATTGACCAGCCAGCTAGCCGGGCCATTCGGTTCCTCGAGTGTGCCGAACCCGATGTTCCCAGGGCCGCCAGCATTCGCTTTCCCTGCGATAGTCACGACGGTGCCGACAGCGAGCGCCGTCACAAGCCCAAACAACAATCCGAGCATGCTCAATTTGGTTAGTCGTTCCATGTTTTGCTCCTCCTATACAGTAAAGCCTTACCATTGTCGTAAAGCGACTCTCCCGCAATGGGCAGCGCTCACAACGAACGACACTATAGGGAATGGTACCCAGCTTGTCAAAGGTTCTGGATTCGTCGGGATTCACAGGTAGGAGAGTAAGGGTTGGCAAG
>JALLOM010000453.1 GCA_027717865.1 Acidobacteria bacterium AH-259-O06
GCCATCACTCCTTTGTAGGTATAAAGCGCTTGAGTTCAGCAAACCAGTTGAAGATGAAGTTCAGGTGGGTGAATTCCTTTTCTTCCCCAAGATCCCTCTTGAACATCACAAAGCGCCGGCCGTCAGGAGCCAGGTCGTAGGTCCAGTAAAGAAAACGAGGAACGTGGTCTTGACATACTGATGCTTTATCGATATGCTTTGATGCATGCGCACAACCATTCGACTAGATGATCAGCTACTCGCCCAAGCGAAGAGGTACGCCGCGCACAGGGGTCAGACGCTGACGTCTGTCATCGAGGATGCCCTTCGCGAAGTCCTGGCTCGTCAAGAAAGACAGGCTTCTCGCTCTCCTGTAAAACTTGCCACGGTCAAAGGGAAGGGACTTTTGCCGAGAGTTGATCTCGATGACAGTGCTTCACTGTTGGATCTGATGGAAAATCATGTTGCTGATTGATGTGAATGTTCTGGTTTATGCCCATCGAGAGGATGCCCCCAACCACGAAGCTTTCCTAAATTGGCTGCAAGAGCTGATCAACTCCGACCAAGCTTACGGCATGGCGGACATTGTGTTGAGCGGCTTTCTCCGTGTGGTCACTCACCCCCACATCTTCAACCCACCCAGTTCAATGACTGCGGCGTTGGATTTCGCCACCGAGATTCGCCAGCAGCCCAACTGCGTGCGGGTTTCCCCGGGTTCGCGCCACTGGGACATTTTTGTTCGATTGTGCCAACAATCGGGGATTAAAGGAAACCTGGTGCCCGATGCCTATCTTGCGGCACTGGCCATTGAATCGGGCAGCGAATGGATCACGACCGATCACGATTATGCCCGATTCTCAGAACTTCGCTGGCGCCATCCACTGCAGGAGGTCGATTAAAGTTTGGAGCTCGAATAAAGCCTACTGATTTGGGTCGGGTGGATAGAGATGACGCTTTCCAGAAACCTGCGAACAGCCAGTGAGTCGGGCTTTTGAGGAAACATGGCCACAGCTATTAACCGTCGCGAATAATGGTCGATGGCCACGGCGACCCACCAGCAGAAGGGCCAGCACTGAGGCAGGGCGAACGGCAGCCAGGACGCCCAGAAGCCCGAGACCGTCGGCACGGTCGTCAGGTCGAGGTGCCACACATGGTTGGGGCGTTTCGCGGTAAGCACGCGGCCGGTGGAAACATCGACTCGCTTGGGCGAACTCCGTGAAGAGACACGATAACATTCAAATTATCAAAGGGTTTCTCCTGGTCAACTCCAGCACAGGTGCTATTGGTTTGTTACCTGAGAAAGACTCTGCCTTACTTCGCCGAAAACTTGAAGATTGTGATGTGTCGGTAGGTTTCGCCCGGCATTAGCACCGTTGATGGGAATGAGGGTTGATTGGGCGAATCGGGAAAATGCTGGGTCTCCAGACAGAAACCGTAGCGCAGGTCGTAAGCTTTTCCGGCTTTTCCGAGGACGCTGCCATCCAGGAAGTTTCCGGTGTAAAACTGGACTCCCGGTTCGGTGGTATAGACCTCCATGACGCGTCCGGTACTCGGCTCGACCACACGAGCAGCCAATGCAAGCGAGCCTTCACTCTTGTTCAGCACAAAATTGTGGTCATAGCCACGGCCGAAGCGCAGCTGTTCGTCATCCTGGTCAATCCTGGCCCCGATTGCCGTCGGTTTTCTAAAGTCCAGGGGGGTATCTTGGACAGTACGAAGTTCACCGGTCGGAATTAGCCCGGCGTCTACGGGCGTAAATCGATCCGCGTTGATCATGACTTCGTGATCAAGGATGTCTCTCTCTCCCGCGCCGGCCAGATTGAAGTAGGTGTGCTGGGTCAGATTCACGACTGTATCCTTGTCGGTTGTTGCAAAATAGTCGACCTTGAATTCATTCTTGTCCGTGAGAGTGTAAATCACTTTTACGGACAGATTTCCCGGATAACCTTCTTCGCCGTCTTTAGAAAAGTAGGAGAGTTCCAGGCCAGCCCCTTCCTCACCTGTGAGTTCCTTCGCCTCCCAAAGCACCTTGTCGAACCCTTTGGTTCCTCCATGTAGATGGTTCTCACCGTCATTTTTGACAAGAGTGTACTCAACTCCGCTCAACGTGAAATGACCCTTGGCAATGCGATTGCCATAGCGACCGACAATAGCCCCGAAATACGGATGCCCCTCCAGGTATTGGCCGAGCGTATCGAAGGCGAGGGCGATATCGGCAAGCCGGCCATTGCGGTCCGGAACCTCGATTGAAACGACGATGGCGCCATAGGCCATGATCCGGACGCGCAGACCGCTGGCATTGGTCAGGGTATATAATTCCACTTCTTGCCCATCGGGCGTTTTACCGAAAACTTTTTTCTGAACATCCATGCTCGTTTTTCCTTGGCGATTGGAGTTGGATTCTCTTTG
>JALLOM010000454.1 GCA_027717865.1 Acidobacteria bacterium AH-259-O06
GGCGGATTTGTGTCACTAAGTGGTGACACTCAGTCTTCTTTGAAATCAGAGGAGGTGATCTTGTATTTGTTCATCAGTCGATGGAAAGCGGGCCTGCTCATTCCGGAAAAACGAGCCGCCTCGGTTACGTTTCCAGCAGTTCGGCTCAACATCTTTATCAGATAGCTGCGCTCGAAATCTTCGATGAGCGATTGTTTGGCCTGTTGAAAGTCTCCACCGCTGGCTGATTTTTTTTCCTCGACAGCGGACAAGATGCGTGGTGGCAAATCCTGCGGCAGGATTTGCGTTGATTCGGTCAGCGTGCAGGCGCGTTCGATGACATTTCGCAGTTCGCGTACGTTTCCCGGCCAATCATATTCCTCGAGAACGAGGAGTGCCGCTGCTGAGATACCTTCGACATTTTTAGATACCTTGGGGGAGAACAGGTCGAAAAAGTGATTGGCCAGCAGGGGCACGTCTCCTTCACGCTCTCGGAGTGGGGGTACACTAATCCGTACCACGTTGATGCGAAAGTAGAGATCTTCGCGAAATTCCTTCTCTTGAATCATGGCCTCGATGTCTCGATGCGTCGCTGCAAGGATGCGTATATCCACAGGTCTTTCCTGGTTTCCTCCCAGTCGGCGCACGCAGCCCTCTTGCAGTGAGCGCAGTAACTTCGCCTGGAGGTTTGGGGACATTTCACCAATTTCATCCAGGAGCACAGTCCCTCCTGAGGCAATTTCAAACAGACCGGCTTTGCTTTGCACGGCTCCGGTGAAAGCGCCCCTTTCGTACCCGAAAAGCTCACTTTCCAGCAGCGTTTCAGGAAGGGCTGCACACTCTACGGCAAGGAAAGGCTTTTCCTTGCGTAAGCTGTTTTCGTGGATTGCGCGGGCGAACAACTCTTTTCCCGTGCCGCTCTCCCCATAGATCAAAACAGGCACGTCAACCTCGCAAACCTTGCGAAGTTTAACCAGGGCTTCTTTCAAGGCCCGACTCCTGCCCACAATTTCTTCGGCCCGAAAAGCTTCGCTCAGTTTTCTCTGAAGCTTTTGATTCTCATCTTGTAAAGCCTTGAAGCGGAGGGCGCGCTCGACCACAAGCAACAGGTCATCCATCTTGAAAGGTTTTCGGACGAAGTCAAAGGCACCCGAGCGAACCGCTTGAAGAGCATTTTCTACCGAAGCATAAGCAGTAATCATCACAACCAGTTGATCTTTCTTGATCTCATGGAAACACTTCATCAACTGCAGACCATCCATCCCTGGCATCTTGAGGTCGAGGATGACCAAATCATGGCAATGTCTCCGATAAACTTCCAGAGCCTCCTCTGGCCGATCCGACGTATCCACCTGATAGGACCCAAAGGAGAGCATTTTTCGACAGGTTTCCAGCATGTCCCTGTCGTCATCCACCACCAGGATGTGGGGGGTGGTCTGTTCACTCATGAAGCTCCACCTCCTTCAGCGACAGGAAGTGTGATGGTAAAGCGTGTACCTAGGCCGGGCTGACTCTCAACCAAAAGCTGACCCCCATGGTCTCGCACGATGCTATAACTCACGGACAGCCCCAAACCGGTCCCTTGCTCTTTGGTCGTAAAGAAGGGATCAAAGACATTCTTGAGATCTTCGGCTGGGATGCCGACACCGTCATCTTCAACGGTGACTTCCACTAACGAGTGTGAGGAGTTTATCCGCGTCCAGAGACGAATCGTTCCCCCATCCTGACAGGCATCTATAGAGTTGTTGATCAGATTAACCAAGACCTGCTGCATACGATCCCAATCGATTTCAACTGGAGCGAGCGCAGACAATTGCGTCTGTAAGGTCGAGTCCCGAGACTCTGCCTGCGGTTCCATCAGTTCAGCGGTCTGGGTCACCAAGGCATTCAGATCGTGAGTCTGGCGATCAAGCGGGTGAGGACGGGCAAAATCCAGCAGGTCAGAGATGATTTTTCCTGCCCGCTCTGCGTTGTGTTGAATAACCTCCAGATCCTCTACGAACTCGTCCACCCTCCTTTGCTTGGCCAGGGCAGCGAGATAGTCAGCCCGCCCCAGGATAACCCCAAGTGGGTTGTTAATTTCATGGGCAACACCACCCGCCATTTCCCCCAGCGCTGCCAGTTTGGCCGCCTGGAGCAGCTGCTGGTGGGTCTCTTCTAACTCATCATACTGCTTGCGGATGGTGGCATCGGCCTGGGTAACGATAATCCCAACCACAATCCCACTGGCGATAACAATAACCGTAAAGGCGGAAAAAATTATCATGATTTGGTGAGCTATCACCTTATTCATCGAGACCAACGACTTGTTGAGCTCGACCCAACCGGCAACCTGATCACTGCCATAGATCGGCGCTGAGAAACGCAGCATGTTTCCTTCGATCGCCGGTTCAAATGAA
>JALLOM010000455.1 GCA_027717865.1 Acidobacteria bacterium AH-259-O06
GAGATTAATGTCGAGGTCGACCCACCAAAGGAGATCCGCAACGATAAATTTGAGGAGATACCGGGGCCGATAACTGATGTCGTATCAGTTTTTTATGTAGCCCGTTTGCGCTTCATGAAGCCAGGCGATGAGTACCTCATCCACCTGAGTGGGGGCGGCAAAGTGAAGCAAGTACAACTGCAAGTTCAAGAGCGGGAAAAAGTGAAGACCGAAATTGGCGCCTTTGACTCTATAAGAATCAGCACAGTTGGCGGGCTGTTCAGGGACGGGGGAGACTTTCGAATTTGGTATTCGACCGATCACCTGCGGATTCCGGTCAAATTCGCAGCGGATGCGAAGGTCGGCACAGTTTATGGCAAGATTATCCGCCTGGAAACTCCCAGAATGAGCCGCTCCGTAATCCGAGTCCCGTAGGTTGAAGGTTTCAGGTTCCAAGTTCCAGGTTCCAAAGCTATTGAGCGTTTGAGCTTCTCAATTCTGGATTCTGACTTCTGGCTTCTGGATTCTGACTTCTGGCTCCTGGCTCCTGACTCCTAGCTCCTGTTAGAGCGTGGTACAATACAAAAGTCCGGCAAGTAGAGAGGGTGATCGCTCTTCGGGCACTAGCTCGGAGGGAGGAAAGTCCGAACACCGGAGGGCAGCGTGCTTCCTAACGGGAAGGAGGGGTGACCCTACGGAAAGTGCCACAGAAAAGAAACCGCCTGAGGAGGCGCTTTCTGCTTTCTCAGGTAAGGGTGAAAAGGTGGGGTAAGAGCCCACCGCTTCGATGGTGACATTGAAGGCATGGTAAACCCCACGCGGTGCAAGGCCAAATAGGCTCCGTTTTGGGCTGGCCCGGCTTCTCCACCGAGAAAACTCGCTGGGAGCGGAGCGGGTAGGCCGCTTGAGGATTGAGGTGACTTAATCCCCAGAGGAATGATCACCGCCCCCGAAAAGGGGTACAGAATTCGGCTTACATCTCTACTTGCCGGATTCCGCTGACCCGCTGACCAGAACTCAAAAGCTCAACAACTCAATAGCTCAACAGCTTCTTCAAACGCTCAACAGCTCGGTTCACTATTGCCTCCGCTCGACGAAGTGATACAATGAGGACGCCGTTGGCAAGATGCCGATTCAATCAAAAGCAACGAAAAAGTGTTCCAACAATGTCGAAGTTCAATCGCCGTGAATTTGGCAAGCTTGCAGTTAGCCTACCTATGATGCCGAAGCTCCAAGAAACCGGAAAGCTCGACTATGCCGGAGGCCTCACTGACATCCGTGGGATTCGAGTAGGCCATTTCACCGACTCGCGGCGACCGACGGGCTGTACAGTGGTATTGATTGAAAAGGGCGCCGTCGCTGGTGTCGATGTTCGAGGGTCAGCCCCTGGGACACGCGAGACCGACTTGCTCGAACCCCGCAACACCGTCCAGAAAGTGCACGCTGTCGTTTTATCGGGTGGAAGTGCCTTTGGTCTGGATAGTGCTGCCGGTGTCGTTCAATACCTGGAAGAGAAAGGCATTGGTTATCCAACCCGACACGGGCCAGTCCCCATCGTCCCGGCTGCCATCCTGTACGACCTGGGGGTGGGCAATTCTTCCATTCGCCCCGACCGTCAAGCTGGTTATCGCGCCTGCCGCAACGCCACCACCGGGCCTATTGAAGAAGGCAACGTCGGAGCTGGAGCTGGAGCAACTGTTGGAAAGCTACTGGGACGGGAAAGAGGGATGAAAGGAGGCCTGGGCAGTGCCAGTATCCGCGTGGGCAAGCTGGTAGTCGCAGCGATTGCTGCCGTTAACGCCGTCGGAGACGTGATTGATCCGAAAAGCGGCCGTATACTGGCCGGAGCCCGCAGCAAAGATGGTAAATCCTTCGCTGACCTTGCACAGATACTGAAGAAGACCCCCCTTTCGTCGGTTCAAAACCTCAGAGAAAACACTACGCTTGGAGTGGTCGCCACCAATGCTTCATTCGACAAGGCGGCCACTCAGAAAGTCGCCCAAATGAGCCACGACGGACTGGCCCGGGCCATTAATCCGATTCATCTCCCATCGGACGGCGACACGATTTTTTCTCTCTCGACGGGGGAACTGGATGGGAGCGATCTGGGACAAGTCGGAGCTCTGGCCGCCGAAGCGATCACCCAGGCCGTGGTCCGTGCTGTGTTGCAAGCGCGGGGAATTCCCGGCTACCCTGCCCATTCCGATCTGAAGTAAACCAAGTGCAGTCGTTCCACTACCGATGAACCCCCTGCTCCTGGCGCTGCTGATTTACAGCTTCATCTTGATCACCACGGGCCTGTTGCTCTCGCGCCGCGTCGCTCACAGCCTGGACTTTTTTGTGGCCGACAGGAAGCTGGGTCCCGGCCTTCTCTTTTCAACCCTGCTG
>JALLOM010000456.1 GCA_027717865.1 Acidobacteria bacterium AH-259-O06
CTTCGTCACCACCTGGTGTGAGAAATGCGGACTAGAGGGCTCTCGCATTGCTGCCTCCTTTAAAAGGCGTAACCCAGTGCAACATTGAACTGGTTGAGTCCGGTCTTGGCTTCATTTCGAATCCACAGGTAGTCGGTTTTAACCACAATGTTAAAAATAGGCCGAAATTCAAATCCCAGTGTGTGAAAGGTGCGATCACGAGCCGGGTCAGCAGAAAACCCCTGGGGTACCTCATCCTGCGTATTCAGTTTTTCAAATCGATAGTAGGGACTGAGCCCAATGGTTTCATGGAACTGGGACAATAGGTTATAGCCGGTTTGCACATAGCCTCCCTGCATCGTCTCACCCACAGACTTCTTGCCCCCAAGACCGAGCGTTCGGTTCAACTCCGCCACATCATCCACGGCGGCTCGTGCGTATAATGCACGAATATCAAAACCGCGCAGCTGAACCTGGGCGTGAAGCTCGCCGATGGTGGTATTGACGTTAAGATTTTTGCCGTTCACTTTGAACTGGTCCTGACCCGAGCCTCCCCGGTAGAGGGAGCCTCCGAAAAAGACACCTGGGGTCGGAGCCACATCAAGTCGCCCCACAAAGGCCAGGTCGGAAGCCTTCGTCTTCGACCCCTTTTGTCTTCCAGCGCGCAGGCCGTTGGAGCTGAAGCCGGTAGCGTTCAGGCCGTTGATCAGGTAGGCTCGGTAATTAAATATGCCGGCGGAACCGACTACGCCGAAACCGTTTTCCCTCCAGGTGGAAGGAATAATCCGCGTTTCTGTCTCGGGTCGGCGAGCTCCGAGAAAGACGTTGGGTTCGTGGAACTCGTTGGTGAGGCCCATTGGAACCAGCAAGAGACCGGCACGAAGAGTCAGGTAGTCGGCAGCAAGATAATCCAAGTAGGCGAACTCGACGGAGACGGAGCCTTCTTTGTCCGTCGCAGCATGCTCAAACTCGATCTCGGAGTTGAACAGGAACTTCTCGTCGAAGCGGTAGCCGGCGTAGAGAATATTTCGCACAAAATCTAATCTGGAGTGCTTTTCGACTGCATTTCCACCTTCGGTTTCATCGTCGAAATTCTCGTACAACATCTCGCCATAACCGGCAATTGAAACGCCTTGTGTTTTCCGGTAAACGGAAGCCGCCGAAGGTCCCACACCCAGCGACTTGGCCTTTTCCTCACTGACCTCGATTTCCTGCTCGCCGCTGCGCAGCTTTTCGACCTCCGCGGCCAGTATGTCCAGCTGGCGACGCAGTTCCTGCACCTCAAGCGTGGCAGCGCTCTGCGCTTGAGAGTTTGAAGCCCCTTTCTCTTGACCCCGGTGCTGCTCTTCCAGCCGTTTCAATCTTTCTTCAAATTCCCGAAGCTTGGCTATCACTTCATTCTCTTCCATGGTGCCGGCCACAGCCGGAGCACTGAAGCAGAAGATCACGGCCAGCATCAAAAGAAGCCCAATGATGCCGCGGCGCACCTCGGGATCTATTTTGAAATTGAAAGTCAATTTCAAGATAAGCCTACAGCAATCACTTGCTTTCATCTCAAACATTTAAGCTTCTATGGAGCTTCTCCTAGAGAATGGTGGGCCCTGAGCTGCCTTAGTGCCTCGCTCGGTAAATACCTTGACGTTGTGGCGAGCGCGACAGCCCCGAAGTTCGCGAAGCGACAAGGACGTCGCCTCGCAAGCCCCATCAGCAAACGTCGTCGTATTTACGGAGCGAGGCACTAAGAATCGAGTGTTAACAGACAATGGTCTTCGCACAGCTGGCAGTTCTCCCCTTCGCATTGGTGGATCTCATAAGATTCCCGAAAGGCTTGCAAAAACGCTTTTGCGGCCGGATGACCTGAATCGAGAAAGTGCATCAGCTCACACAGCCGATGTCCCGTTTCCAGACTGATTAAATGCTCAATCTTGCAACTGTCAATATCCGCATCCTTTTCCTTTATACCCAGAACTTCCTGCAAGAACCTTTTCAACAGAACTTTCTTGATCTGCGTCGTCTGGGCAATGAACTTTCCTTCAGGCGTCAGGCGCAAAAACCGATTCGCATCTCGCTGGACAAATCCGTTTTTTTCCATGGAACTTAAAGTAATGGAAACGCTGCCGCGAGTGATATCCAGTCGATTCGCGACGTCAGTGATCCGGGCGTACCCGAAGACATCGATAAGTTGCGCAATCGCAATCAGATGATGTACCGCGCTGTGCGTCACCACGTTTTCTTCGAAAGCCTTCCACACCTGCTGCATATTTATCCTCCACGTGTTTTATTATCAAAACGAACGTATACACAACATGCAAACAGGTGTCAACAATTTTTTCAGGGAGACTCTTGAGACTTGAGAAATTCAACGTGTCCAGTGG
>JALLOM010000457.1 GCA_027717865.1 Acidobacteria bacterium AH-259-O06
AAGCCAATCGTACTCCGGGCATAACTTTCTTAAAATCTCAGCGCTGTAAACAGACCGCTGCCGCACTCGCTTACTGACCTTTCCTGCTTGACGGAGCAGCTTATCGGGGATCCACCCTATCCCAATTTCGTGTAAAAGTGCAGACAGTCCCAGCCTCCTTTGCTTTTGAAGATTGTATTTCAAGGTCTGGGCAATACGCACTGACAAAATGGTCACATTCACAGAGTGGGTACCTACGGCGAATTCCTGCCTTCTGTCGGTGGCCAAAAGAAGGAGAGCTGAACTGTCAAGGATGGAATCGATCATGCGTTTGACCAGCTGTTCTCCTCGTGCAATATCCGGGCGTTTACTCTCCTGAGCCCAATGGATCGATTCCAAAACGTAGGCCGTCGCTGTTTTGTATAGTCCGATCGCTTCGTCGCGTGCTTCCCTTTCAAGGAGACCTTCGCCTTCTTGTGCCTCCCGGGGGTCAAATTCTTGCAGCTCCTGCTCAGAAATCTTGTCAATCAGAGAAGTTTCACCACCACCCTCACGGCGCGGCGCATCCCGCGAAGGGAGTTTCTGACGGTGTTCTTCCCGATATTCTTCGCTCTTTTGCTCTTTAGACTGGCTCCCTCGGTTTTCCTGATCCAAGATTAATTAGCTTCGGACGAGAAAAGAAAGGCCAAAGCACCCCCACTGCTGTTTTTACAACACTTCGGGATCTATAGTCTAACAGATTCTCTCAGTTTCCGGAGAAGCCTTGATGATAAAACCTCATGCCTGGCCCATGGCCTTCACTGTGCCATCCCGGGTGAGCGCATATCCCTCCGGTAAGCTTTCCTCAATCTTGGGGCGGTATCCTCGAACACTCCATTCTTTCTCAGTAAAGCGCTCCAGGATATAAGTCCGTACTCGGGGCCGTTCCTCCGAATTTAAATAACACTGTAAGATGGCCTCACGGGTTTCGTCTTCCGGCCGCTCGAAAAGGTAATCTAGGGCGGGCAGCCGCACATCGTCGGCCTCGTCTTCCAGAAAAAGTTTAACAGTCTCTAAGAGCCGGCGCGAGTGTACTTTTCCCAGTAAGTGGATCAACTGGGCCTTAGGATCTGAGCTTGCCGGTGGATTCTCCCATTGATAACGCAAGATCTCGCTCATCTTTCTGGCAAACTCGTCTTCGGGAACAATCTTCCTCAAAGCCTTGACCGGCCAATAGAGTTGTCTCTCGCGTTTCAGAAACTCGATCAGTGGCTCGACCGCTCTTTCTCGCATTTCAACGATCCAGGAAAGGACCTCCAACTTTTCCTGCTCATCCTGGCCGGACGGTGAAACATTGATGGTAAATCGATCAAGCAGCGCCAGAATGGCCTTTGCGGTCCCCATTTCACGAAGCCGCTGGGCGGCATTTATTCTCGTCGCCGGATCGCCATGAGGTTCCTTGACCTTCTTGCGAGCCCTTTCGATTTGTTTCTCAGGTGAACTGCGAAACAGAGAGAGTAGATCCATGCCGTCACTGTCGTCGAAAAAGCTTACGGTCTAACTAAGCCTAACGTCCAAGAACTAGCACACAAAAGGCGGTTTTTCAAACCAATTGTCAGGAGACAGGAGTCAGGAGACAGGAGTCAGGAGATAGGAGTCAGGAGACAGGAGTCAGGAGATAGGAGTCAGGAGATAGGAGTCAGGAGATAGGAGTCAGGAGACAGTCTATTGCTCTCGGTGCGCAGCGCCGCTACTTCAGCCCGTATCTTTTCATCTTTTTGATCAAACCCTGACGGCTCAGCCCCAATCTCTTGGCTGCACGAAGCTGATTTTGCCGGCATGCCTCCAGCGCCTCCAGAATCATCTGCTTTTCTAATTCTTCAACGGTTTCAGCCACCACCTCTTTCAAGGAGCCTCCATCTTTGCGATTTGGCCAAACACTCTTACGGATCGCTTCCGATAGATCTTCTTTCTCAATCACCCTTCGACGAACCGAGACTACCACTCTTTTCATCTCATTCTCTAATTCCCGGACATTCCCCGGCCAGCGGTAATTCATGAGGCACTCCAGGGCCCCCGAAGGCAACTCCTTTTCTCCCTTTTTCATTTCCTGCGAGTATTTAGACAAGAAATGGTTGGCCAAAAGCGGGATATCACTTCGAATCTCCCGAAGCGGTGGCATTTCAATGTGGACCACTTTCAGGCGATAGTACAGGTCCTCGCGAAAGTTTTCCTTGTCAATCTCTTCTTTCAAATTCTTGTTCGTCGCCGCCAGGATTCTTACATCCACTGCAATCGTTTTTCTGCCTCCCACTCGCTCGATGACCTTCTCTTGCAAGACCCGCAGGATTTTCGCCTGGGCGGCCAAACTCAGATCTCCAATTTCATCCAGGA
>JALLOM010000458.1 GCA_027717865.1 Acidobacteria bacterium AH-259-O06
ATTCATGGCGACATCACGCGGCAGGGCGGCGCATTCAAGCAGCCGGGTGGGTATTAACGCAAACCTTGCAATGATTCCCTTCCTCAGTGAAATGAAAAAAATTCACGATGAAACCGAAGCGGATTCAGCCTGGCTCAATGATGAGTTCGATCCACCGGGCATCAGTTGGAACATCGGAATCAATGATCACACTGCAGCCGTCAACATCACACCGCCGCAGAGCGTCTGCACCGTCTACTTCCGCCCCATGCCCGGACAAGACGCCCAGGCATTGCTCGATCGCGCGCGGCAAGCAGCCGAAAAGTGTGGGATCGAGTTCGAAACCCTGTGGCGCGGTCAGGCGTTGTACGTTGATCCGAAATCAGACTTCGTTCAACAGACGCTGCAGCTGGTGGGAGAGGAGAGACCCCAAACGGTTTCGTACGGAACCGATGGGGTAATGTTTATTGCCATGAAGAAACTGGTTTTGTTCGGTCCAGGGAACATTGCTCAGGCCCACACCCACGACGAGTGGATCGCAATCGACCAAATCGAGCAGGGTACCAAAATGTTCACAAAGTTAATTCGCGGCTGGTGCTGTCGATGAGATCCAAAAGCACAATCAGCCGGCGTGAGTTTATGAAAACATCATCGATGGGATCTCTTGCGGCGAGTCACGGTCGTGGCTCTGGCTTGGGTACCGACCGAGAGGTGGCTGACACAGATCGATCAAGCTGTGAATCGGGCTAAATCACTTGAAGGCTGAATCTGGTGCATCTGATGCCAAGACCGAAAACGATTTCTTTAGAGGAAGCGGCCGCTTTGATCCCGAGCGGAGCTGTTGTCTCTATTAGTTCCTCCAGTGGGTTAGGGTGTCCAGATGCCGTTCTGAAGGCTATCGGTAAACGATTTGAAGCTTCCGGGGAACCTTGCCGGCTCACGACGCTGCATCCCATTGCTGCCGGGGACATGTACGGCATTGATGGAATCGACCATCTGTCCAGACCTGGCTTGTTAAAGCGCGTCATCGCGGGTTCATTCCCAAGCGGTCCGTCTTCCCTCCCGTCACCCAGGATTTGGCGAATGATCTCGGAAAACCAGGTGGAAGCCTACAATATACCCAGCGGCATTTTGTTCCACATGCACCGCGAAGCGGCCGCCAGGCGACCCGGGATCCTGACAAAAGTCGGCATGGACACGTTTGTCGACCCCCGTATATTGGGCGGACGCATGAACGACTGCACCACTGAGAATATTGTGCGCCGGGTTGAATTTGACGGCGACGAATGGCTTTACTTTCCTACGATTCCGGTCAATGTGGCCATCATCCGGGGTACAACAGCCGATGATTTTGGAAATATCTCCATGGAGCACGAGGGAACTTATCTGGGTGCCTACGATCAGGCATTGGCAGCTCACAACAACGGTGGTATCGTCATTGCCCAGGTTGAGCGCCAAGCGAGGGTGGGCTCGCTTCCGCCCCAGCAGGTTCGCGTGCCCGGTGTGCTGGTCGATTATATCGTACTAGACCCAGACCAGATGCAGACGACGCAAACGCGCTATGACCCCGCAATCAGTGGGGAACTGCGGCGGTCGCCGGCATCTTTCGCACCAGTCCCTTGGGGACCAGACAAAGTGATTGCCCGTCGAACTGCCTTGGAACTTTACCGTGGCGCAAGCGTCAGCCTCGGCTTTGGCATTTCGGCTCTGGTGCCGCAAATTCTGCTGGAGGAAGGGCTCGACGAGGCAGTGACATGGGTGATCGAACAGGGAGCCATTGGCGGCATGCCGTTAGGCGGCTTTCAGTTTGGCTGTGCCGCCAATGCTCAGGCCATTGTCCCTTCACCGGACCAGTTCACATTCCTTCAGGGAGGCGGATTCGATCTCAGCCTGCTTTCTTTTTTGCAGATTGATAAAAACGCAAACATCAACGTGTCGCGTCTCTCCGCACGACCGCATATTACCGCTGGAGTTGGGGGGTTCGTTGACATTACCGCATTCGCACGACACATCATTTTTAGCGGCTACTTCACGGCTGGAGGACTTGACGTTGTAATCGACAACGGGCAGATGCGCATCGCAGAGGAAGGGCGGGTTTGTAAGTTTGTCTCCGAGGTCGAGCACGTCACCTTCAGCGGACGCCGGGCTCGCGAGCTAGGGCAGCAGGTTACGTGCGTCACTGAACGCTGCGTCCTGCACCTAGAGCCGGAGGGTCTGACTGTTGTTGAAATTGCAGCCGGTGCTAACCTCGAACACGACGTTTTGGCTCAGGCCGACTTTCCACTGTTGGTTAGCCCAGATTTACGAGTGATGGACAAAAACCTGTTCCTGCCAGCGCCAATGGGGCTAACGTTGGCTGGCTAAT
>JALLOM010000459.1 GCA_027717865.1 Acidobacteria bacterium AH-259-O06
CAAAGAAAGACAAGACAGGAAGAGCTGAAAGGTCAAATTAAGATGAATATTGGGGCTTTTGCTGGGGGCATCGGTATCTGGAGCTTTCTTGAGTATGCAACGCACAGATTTCTGCTTCACGGTCCACTCCTGCGACTCCACCTTCCCCACCATGCAAAACCAACGGGACAAGCTTTTGACTGGAAGCCGTCCATAATAGCGGGCGTTCTGGCCGGGTATGTGGTTTACAGTTATGTCCACTGCAAACTGCACGAGGGCAGCAAGTTTGGGAAGCTAAAAGACTGGCACGACATTCATCACGAGTTACCCGACCGGAACTTCGGCGTGACGACCTCTCTCTGGGACAGGGTGTTCAGGACTTTCGTTGACGGCATTTTTCACAAAGAATCTACCCCAGACCCTCACCTCCAAGACAAGATATCTCGTTCCACCGCTGCAGCCTGAAAAGACAGATCTCCGGATTCTCACCTTTTAGGCGGGCTGCAAGATCCGCGTGTTTCCAGGGTCCCGCATTTCTCACCCCGGCTCGTGACCAAAAATCTGTACAAGCTCACACTCTTCCCGAGCTGGAACTGCGTGATACTTCGGGGCTGAACTTGAGAACGAGTCGTATTTTGTTACAAAATCAAATGTAGCGATTGAAGCCCATGGCACATCATTCACTGATCGGATATCTCGACAATTTTCACCGCTATAGTTCGGACATCGCCTATGTGCATCGTCACGGGTACCGTACCATTCGCTGGTCTTACGGCGAAACTGTGGAAAGGGCTTGTCAGTTCGCCTGCGAGTTGGACGTGCGAGAGATCGCCAAAGGCGACCGCGTATTGATCTGGGGGAGAAATTGTCCGGAGTGGATCGTGGCTTTTTGGGGATGCGTGCTGAGGGGTGTTGTCGCCGTTCCCATGGACCGAACCGCTTCGGTGGATTTTGTCCGGTGCGTCGCTCAACAAGTGGACGCCAAATTGCTGGTTTCCTCGCGCGAACAGGGGGCGCTAGGTCTCGCCTTGCCGACAATGCTTCTGGAAACCCTGCGGGAAACCGCGGCACGTCACCGGCGCACACCGTTAGCCGCACCGGATCTACAGCGCGAGAATATTGTCGAAATCGTTTTTACGTCGGGAAGCACTGCCGAGCCAAAGGGCGTTGTCATCTCGCACGGCAACATTCTCGCCCACCTTGAACCGCTCGAAAGTGAAGTCAAGAAGTACCTTAAATACGAACGGATCTTCCATCCCATCCGATTCTTGAACCCATTGCCCTTGAGCCACCTGTTCGGGCAGTTTCTCGGCATCTTCGTACCGCAGCTGATGGGTGCAACGGTGATTTTTCAGCACAGTTTAAACCCATCGGAAGTAATACGCACCATCAGAAACGAGAGAGTGTCAGTGCTAGTGGCCGTTCCACGGTTGGTGCAAGGCTTGAAGGACAGGATGGAACGCGACATCGAGGCCGCCTGCGAGCTGGATTGGTTCCGAAAACAGGTTCACGCCGCCGAAGGCGAGCATTTCCTCAAACGCTCGTGGCGCTTTCGCCGAATACATAAGAGGTTCGGCTGGAAGTTCTGGGCCTTCATTTGTGGGGGCGCAGCCCTTGACACGGAAACCGAAGCGTTCTGGGAGCGGCTGGGATTTGCAGTAGTCCAGGGTTACGGCTTGACGGAAGCCACCTCGCTCGTGAGCGTAAACCACCCGTTCCGATTGAGAAAGGGCTCTATCGGCCAGGTTCTGCCCGGCCAAGAAATCAAGCTGGATGAAAGTGGCGAGATCCTGGTACGGGGAGAGAGTATCGCATCGGGCTACTGGCAGGACAAGGAAATTAAGCCCTTGAAGGGTCAGGAAGGGTGGTTGCACACCGGCGACCTGGGCGAGCTGGACGAGCACGGCAATCTCTATTTCAAAGGGCGAAAAAAGGATGTCATGGTGACGCCCGAGGGCATGAACGTCTATCCCGAGGACCTTGAGGCGGCCTTGCGCCGCCAACCGGAAGTCCGTGACTGCGTTGTCGTCGGTCTGGCACGAAACGGAAATGCGGAGCCTTGTGCTGTGTTGATCCTGCGCAACGGCGGCGACCCCGAACCCGTTGTCAGGCGAGCGAACCAATCCCTAGCCGAACATCAATACATACGCCACTGGTTTGTCTGGCCTGAAGAGGATTTTCCGCGGACCCCCCTTCAGAAGCCTCGAACTCAACTCATTGAGCAAATCGCTGAGGCCCAATTGGCAAAGCGGGATGACGCGGAGGCGCCGGCCGACACGCTGGCCGATTTAATCTCGCATGTTGCAGGTCGGCGCCCCGCAAATCTCTCGCCGCAGGCCAACCTCGTCACGGACC
>JALLOM010000046.1 GCA_027717865.1 Acidobacteria bacterium AH-259-O06
AATATGAGGAGCAATATCAAGCACTGTCACTTGCTCTTCCAATTGTGTGGGCAGGCAGCATTCTACTTATCCGTCCCTTATTTGACTTAGGAAGGGCTGAACCTAACTGGGTCCCCTGAGAAATTTTGTGCTCACTGGTGACCAGGCATTGCCCGTTACGGATTTACCTCTTCGCCGCTGATCTTGTGGACAATCAGTTTGTGCGGTTTCAATTCGGTGGCTGCCCCTTTCAGATAGATGTTGACATCATAGATGTTGCCCGCCGTGTCCTTGAAATCGACGCAGGCATAGTATCCTCCATCTTCCACTTCATGCACGGCCTCGTGGACATGGTCAAAGCTCAGTACCTGCACCTGGTCGTTTCTGGGGTCCTTCAGGAAAAATCCTCCTTTCAGGGCCGTATCCTCCTCGATGTAGCGTGTGATCACTGCTTTGACATCAGCATTGGAGGGCGGCGTCTGGGCTGGAGCCTCTTGAGCTGGCTCCACTTGGGACTGGCAGGCTGCAAGACCGGCATAGAGCACAACTAACAGCACAACACCATTAGCAAAATGACACAAGTCGAAGGCGTTAATCTGCACCTACGTGGGGAAGTTATTAGAAACAGGGGTGCGCCTAATGGCAACTGGAACCCTGCACAAAAGGGAAGCCTCCCTGTCTCAGTACCGAGCCGCTGAAGCTACTGACACCTGGTTCGCGTAGCTTATCCTTAGTCTCAGGGAGCCTCAGCATGTGAGAGAAGGGAAGCGGCAGCAGTTTACCTGCTAGTCTAGAAGAACCGCTTTAACCACCTGAACCCCGTCTACTTTCTTTAAGGCGGCCTCCACCTGAGACGGGCAACCACCGCATTTCATACCCTCGATGTCACAAATCAGTTTACCCTCAGCCGTAGTTTTAAGGTCCTTAATGGTGAAGTGCGTCCCCTCCAAGGCGTTAGCGAGTTGCTCTTTGCTAACTGAGGCTCCTTCTTGGAGGACGATTTCCGCCCTCCCTTGTTTTTCAGCAAACATGGTTGTGGCTAGAAAAATTCCCACCGCAACAACCAATATAACCGGTAAAGCTATAAAGATACGCTTCTTTGTCATTTATTCCATCTCCTTTCTTTTTAATGATCTTGCTCGCCAAATCAAAGCTGTATTAACCAAAACGTATCACCAGCGTTCCATCTTCACATGGCCTTCAATCATAGCACGAAGCTTTCCTCCCGCCTTTTGGCAATCTGCCAAGCAGCTCTTCGAAAACTTCATGATAAGCCATGCGTTCTAAGTCTTTGGCATCCTCGAGCCAGGCGGTATCGCCCGCCTATCTGACCCTTCGGGAGCGAGACAAGCGGGGGAAAGCCTGGCTGGCTGCCCCAACTTGCTGGCAGGCCAAAAAAGCCTGAGCGAAAGTTACTCCGCCTGCTTGATCTCAGTTACCTTGAAACCGTGGTTGTGCCCCTTGTCGGCGTTTGCTACGGCTTTCTTGATGTCCTTGACGGACACTTTGGCACCCTTCTTGAGGGCGATGCTTGCCGTCCCCGCCTTGGCATTAATGTGCACCTCTTTCACGCCCTTGACACTGGCAATACCCTTCTCCAGCTTGCCGATACAGCAGCCGCTGGCCGTGCCGTCCAGCTTGCACAACACCTTTCCCTCGATAGTTCCCTTGATAATCTCGGTCTCCGCGGCAGGTTCAGCAGCCGTTGTTGGCAGGGCCAAGAGCACCATACCCACTATCAGCGAAACTGCACACACTAATCGTTTCATGACTCTTACCTCCGATCAGAAGTATTTTTTGTCTTTGCCTCGCCCCGTCGGGGTCCCTCTATTGTGACCACCGTGGGGGGACAAATGTCCGGCCCACAGAGCGGATCGCAGCAGCTTTCTTGTGCCTCAACTTTCTCCTGCTCCATGACATCCTTGATATGCTCAAGTCGATCCCGCAACAGTTGAAGCTCCTTGATCTTGGTGTCGATCGCAGCCAGCTTCTCCCGCAGTACTAGATCGAGGCGGTGACGGTCGGTTCGTCCATTCAAGGAAGTCAGGGAAGATAGAAGCTGCCTAATCTCAGCCAGGGACAAATCCAGCAGTCGCGCCCCTTTGATGAGCCGCAAACGTTCAACGTCTTGCTCCGAATAGAGCCTGTAGCCCGCAGAAGCATACCCCGTGCGCCTCCTTCTGGGCTGGGGAATGAGGCCCACTTCCTCATAGTATCGAATGGTCTTGGGGGCGAGGCCTGTTTTGGCTGCCGCCTCCCCTATGAGCAAGTCCTTATTCAACACTTTACTACTCCCTTTTCGTAAAGTATAAAGCCTCCAGTAACTGGAGAGTCAAGAGAATTTTTTACCTGCAGGTTGTGGGGTTCGGGCGCTGGGTCGATCCAAATGGCACGCCACTGTTCTCGCCGTTAGTGGCATGACCTGAGGTGGCTGTGCTGCCACAGCGCGGTCTGCACTAGAATCAGTAGATGGCGTGGAAGACAAGGAAGCGGTGGTGAAGTAGGCGGATCGTCAATGAGACCCTCTCGCTCATAAAACCGTATAGTTTGTCCAGTACGGGGCGGAGGTCAACCTCTACCCCTACCGATCACGGTGAACAATGTTTCTCTTATGAGCTTCTTCTAGTGCTTCTGCAATCTCGGCTGCGGTCACAAGCCATCTTGAGCAGCGGCACCCGCCAAGGCGGTTCCTGTTCCTCAGCGGACGTTTCGATAGAAGCGGGCCAGCCAATAAGGCGAGACACCCAAGTGGTACAGCCCCACGATGAAGGCCGCTTTTACCAGTGTCGTGCCGATACCCTGAGCGAGCCACCGTCGGGGAGAAGCGAGGATCTGCTCCCGCAAGATGACAAGTTTGCCAACATGCTTCAGTCGCCGGCAGAGGTCTTGATCCTCTAGCAATGGATAGGGGTGAAATCCGCCGACCTTGTCGTACGCTTCGCGCCGAACGAAGATCCCTTGATCGCCCCAGGGCACTTTGGTCACCCGAGCTCGCACATTGCACAGAATGTCCAGCACTCGCAGGCCAAGGCGGTCACTCTTGTGGCGGATGCTAAAACCCCCAGCTATGACTTCAGGGTGGCTTGTCAGCACCCGTCGGATCGCCTCTATGGACCCTAGAGGAAGGACGCAATCAGCGTGGAGAAACAAGAAAACATGCCCGCTGCCGACCGTAGCCCCGGCGCGTAGCTGGGCGCCTCGGCCGCCGCGAGCCTGCACCACCCGGCAGCCATGTGTCCTGGCGATGGAGACGGTCGCATCGTGGCTGCCTCCATCGACGACGATTAGCTCGATCCCCGCGGCTCCACTGAGAGAAAGCAGGGCGCGTGGGAGCGCCTGCTCTTCGTCCAATGTAGGGATGATGACGGAGATTCGGGATTGCCTATTGACGGTCTGGGCCCACACTGTTTCACTCGTGTGTTTTAGTGACTTTGGGGGTCGGACCCTGCACCGAACCCCATGGAAAAAGCGAAGATCCAAATCGGTACCAGTCCCGCCAGGCGATTCATGGCATTGTTGTCCCTGATGTTTTCGATTGAAGGGGTTCTGCCGCGATATTACTGAGGTCGACAATGGCGGCAGCATGAACACCTATGGCGATGGCGATTCGTTTCACCGAGTTCTTCCAGCGTGGCGCCAAACGCCGAGCCTTGCGAATATGGCCCTCTAGGCGTCCTGGCATCTCGCCGCCAGCGACGCAGCGATCGCCTTATCTTTCGGTCAAGTCGTGTCGCCGGTTGATAAGTTTCCCTCAGCTCCGGCGGGTACTTCATTCACAGAGACCACGCCGGAGGCAGATTCTTGAGGTTACGGAACCCTACTCAGCTTAAAGTCCCCATTGCGGCCCGGGCGACTCCAGGTTCCACTCATTTTGTCCTTTTCCACTTTCCCTTCCACGACGTAGTGGCGATTTCGGGGCGTGTAGGTGGCTTCAAAACGGACTTTCATCTCCTTCGCATCAAAGGAAGCTTTGTCGATGGGAATCCCTTCAGGGCCGGGATTGATCGTTCCACTGAGAGTCTTCCCATCCCACTTTAGTTCCAACGTCACAGGATTGCGGTCGCTCGGAGTGGGTCCAAAATCGCCTTTCCAAACGCCACTCAACAGGTCTTCCTTCCCTTCAGTGGAAGCCGTTAAAAGCAAGGCGAACAATCCGCCAAAAACTAGACCAACGAGTAAAATTTTGGTCCTCATGTCTCCTTCCCTCCATCAAAATGGTCCTCGGATTGCAATCAAGCGCTGAGATACCACCCCAGCTTCCGTGCAAGTTCTTCCAGCTTTTGCACATGGTCCTTTTCGTCCGAGGCCAATTGCTCAATGAGTTTGATGGCTCTTTCGTCCGAAAAGCCACTTCTCCAAGTTCCTCTTCAAACACCTCTTTGAGATGATCTTCGATTTTCTTCATGTCCTTCACCTCGTATTAGGGACCTCAACAGCTCCAAAGATTGGCTAGCGATATTTGCGACCTTTGGCATCTGGTCCCCAACCAGGCGTTCAAGATGGGGCAAACCTCTCGCGTCACCGATCTCAGCCAAGGCAATAGCCGCATGGGCGCGAACAAAGGGTATGGGGTCCTCTGTTAACTTCGCGAGGCAGGGGACCGCGCCCTGATCGCCCATATCGCCTAAGGCTACAGCCACATGCCAGCGCACGACAGGATCTCCATCACTTGCAAGCTCAGCTAGCAGCGGCACCCCACTTCCGTGACCGATCTGGCCCAAGGCAACCGCGGCGAACGCGCGAACTACAAAGTGCTCACCTATTTTATAGCCGTCACACATTAGCTTTTCGAGAATTGGGATACCGCTTTTATGAGCGATCAGACCCAATGCCAGAGCAACGCGAAAGCGCACGTTTGCGTGTTCATCACTGACCAGCCTTGCCAAGGCCTCTATCCCACTCACATGACCGATCTTGCCTAACGCCATGGCAACGTTCCAGCGCACAAAGGCTTCTTTGTCGTTGACGAGTTGTCCAAGGAGTTCCACGACTTGTCCTCTGTGCTTCGACTCTAGCTCAGCAGCAATATCAGTCAACCTCCTCACGGCTCGCAAACGTCTTCTAGGATCATTATCAGAAAGAAATCGGGATTCCTCTTCTATTCTTTGCCTAAGTTCCCTCTCCATTTTTACAATCCATGGCGATAGCCGCCTTCGAATCCTCAGGAAATGGGGCCACTATTATTTTCCAACAGAGTGATCTCCGCCCAGGAATTAACTCGTCCCTTGAGGATCAGAGCTTGTACAGCTTCGGAACCACCTGGGGTCACTACCAGGACACCATGCAGATGCGCGACGAAGCCCCCATCTTCAGACGGCCCGGCGGTGATGTCGGCCGATTTCTCCCGCTGGACAGCGAAGAAGTGTTCCATATGGGAATCAGGGCGAACATCCGGAGGCCTTGAGGCTCACCTCCTTTCCCTGTTTGATCGTGAACGGGGACGACCGACCAAACGGACGCCCCCGTCGTTGGGTGCGACATGGAAATCGGTCCCAGCGTGATAGGTGGAGTTTGATTCGTTTATTCTTTTTCCAGCTTCACGCCCTGATTTTCCCTCTCCACGTCAATGAGGGTCTTGACCTGGGACAGCTTGACCTTATCTGGGGCGAGTCCTTTGCCTTTCAGCCACATTAACCCACACTCCGGACAGACCGCTTTGCCAGCCAGAAGGTTTTCCGACAGGTGCAGTCCCCCATCATGAGAAGGCACATGTCGCAGCCCCCCCCCCACTTCTGGCTTCAGGCAACATTTTTCCTTGGCGACCTGCAGTTTTTCCTTGGCCTTTTTTAGTGCTTCCTTAGCTGTGGCCAGTTGTGATTCCGCAGCTGCCTTATCGGCTTTCGTTATGACAACTTTTTCCTGCGTCTGGGCAAAAACCACCCAGGAAGTCAGTCCCAAGGCCAAGACAAACGCAAGCATGGAAACAATTACCAGTTTCTTTCGCATCTTTTTTCACTCCTTTCTTTTTTGGTCGATCTTTGCTTATGCTTTGCTTAGTGCTTACCTAAAAAAGGAAATCAAAACCCACGAAGGCAATGTGAAAAGTTTGATTCGACCCGTTTAAGGCTGTCCTTCGTGTGGTGGTGATGCTATAGTCCGCATGGAAAACGACTGCTTGAAAAGCAGGTAAAAAAACGAATCGCCTTATAGCAAGGGTATGGGAATCGACATCATTAAAATCGTTTGGAATACGGCCGATACCTTGTCTTATGTTCCTGACCCCATCATAGCGATAGATAAACATATAAGGAGGCTTGACTAGATTTGCCTCCCCAAACCACCCTTGCCATGTCGCACGCTGGGTGCCACCCGATATGGTTGTCGGGAGAGGCGTGATAAGAGAGGGATTATCTTCTCCATACATGTAAACGCCGAAAAGATTTAGATTGCCGGTACGGCCTACACTCATGGCTGTACTCAGATCGAATCCAAGCCGGAAAAATGGACGGTCCCGTGTGCCCGTCCCTGGCAGCCCAAATTTATTTTCCGTGGGGGCTTCTCCGTACAGACCGTAGATGCCTATCCGGTGACCCGAGTTGAATCCCTCCCCTCCGAAGGACTGGGTCAAATGGCCATAGAATCCGGGGGTCCTACTGCCAATGTCGATATTCTCTGTGAGGAGCGCCGTTAGCACATAGCGGAAGTTCTTGCCAGGGGCCCAATCCTTATGTCCCATCAACTCGACTGCTGGCTGTTCATCGCGCAGCCGGAAGGTGTCCCGGTTGGCATATTGAAGGGGAGAAGTGAAATTCGTGCTAACAAGCCCCATCGTGGGGATATACGGGAGCCCTGGTCGATAGCGATACACAACGTAAGGAACAAAATAGGTAGGGCTCCGGTCCTCCGAGAAGGGAAGGTCCAAAATGACTTTTCCCAACTTCACGTTGACGAGGCTCGTCCCGAAAAGATTACTAAGCCTCACCCAGCCTTGGTGCACGTGCAAGTTCCGCTCTGCGATACCGTAGAAAGTCAGATTGAAGGAAACATTTTGAGCTACAGCGCCCAAGGACAGCAGGTCGACCCCAAACAGTTCCACCCCATTACTGTTTGCCCTCGCTAACGGAGCAGAAGGAGAAGTGGCAGGATTCTGAGGGGATGCACCCACAGCCAGCTTATCAACACTCTTAAAGGCATTGCCCAGAGATGCTCTAAGGGCTACCGGCCAGAAGCCACTGGCGAGTTTGGCGGGGTTATCCCTCTGCTCAAGCTCCTCCCGCGTCACCTCCTTAATTTTTACCCCTTGATTCAAGGTATTAATCCGTTTAAGCACCTGCTCCGTCAATATGCCCCGCATTTCATAGCCGTTGTCCCGAAACCGATTTCCGAAATCATTGAGCTTTGGCGGTGGCAGGTGGCAGGCAAGACAGGTAATCCCGTATCTCCTGGCATTGGCCGGAATTGCATAAGCCTGGTTGGTGGTAATAAACAGACCACCCAGGAACACCATAACTGCAACTATCATGACACTTGCGAGAGCAAGCTTTTTCAGTGGTGCCTGGGCGTAACGTTTTGCAAAAGGATTCATCGGCAAAACTAACTCCTCTCGACCCCTGTTGACGTTGGGACTCCAGGTCGAACTCCCACAACCGCCAGCGAGGCCCCGAAGAGGATCACCACAATCCCCATAAAGAAGCTGAAATTCAGAGCCCCGGGTCCGAGTATGCCCAACAGCACCAGCGCGTTTGTGCCGGCCCACACGTGCACTACAATCAATTTGGCGATCAATACCTTTGTATACCGGTCTCGCAGCCGCAAAGGCCACCGATTGACAACCAGAAGAATCCCGGTGATCAAGATTGTCCCCATCACTGTCCAGGCGATGGGGCCGAAGCGTCCAAAGACCGCCCCGGCTAAGGCGCCGCGCATCGTCTCATCGGTGACGGTGCCCATGGATGGAAAGAGCACGAGCACTGCGAACCCAACCCCGCCCACTCCGATGGCGATAGCAACCAAATGAATCCACCGGAGAACGACATCGAACCTCGTATTCTTAAGCACGACGAATTCCTCCCTTTCAGCCAATGAGCCCAAAAGAGCGTTGCGGGCTCATAGGTCCGACTTCCGTGACAACATTACTTCAACCTTCTCAAGGCCACTCACCTTGGCAAGCGCCGTCTTCGCCGGATTGAGGCAACATTCACCGCGCATGCCCGTGATGATCGCCCGCATCCTGCCTTCGCCCAGCGCCTTGACTTCTGTAATCTCGAACCCGGCACAATCCGCCGCATTCGCCAGGGCCTCTTGCAAGGTCGCTCGATCCAGGACCACACCCTTCTGGACGAGAATTTCCGAGACCCCCAGTTTTTCTGTAAAGACGGTAGTGGCGACCAGCGCCACCATGACCACTGCCAACGCAGCCCCTCCATAGATAAGCAGTTTGTTCCTCATGGAATTTTTCCTCCTCTCTTAGGTTTGAAGTGAACTTCTCCCTCATAGGTCGGCTGCCCCAACCTTCTTGGGCAGGACGCCCACCTGCTCGTAGGACCTGATGGTCCGGACGTCCAAGCCCGTTTTGGCTGCAACCTCTCCGATCAGCACATCCTTCGCATGTTCCATGGCTCCTTATTCCTTGGACTCTAAATCCTCCAGTAACTGGAGGGTCAAGCAATTTTTTGACGCCACTTGGAAAACGGAATCGACATGGCCCTGAGGGAACTAAAACAACCTGAAGCCATACCTTCTATTAGACCAGTTGGCGAGCCACCCTCATGCCAATGTCCGGCTGAGAATTGCCTTAGCCTTGGGCTTGATTGGAGATCCGGCCGGAATCCCCATCCTTAAAAGCTTAAAAGACTGCCTTCTGATCCCTATGAGATTCAAGAGAGCCGGGTCGTCCCCAATTTGCGGCTTTGGCTTTGGGGAAACTTGTCCACTCTGAGGCCTTCTGGGAGAAGGTGGTGGATGAAATCATTGCAAAGTTAGAATCCGGGGAAGATGTTGCCTTTCTTGCGGGTAATGGGGATCCGATGGTCTACAGCAATGTTGAATCCCTTCACCTCCGACTGAAGAGAAGGATCAGCAGATCCGTTCTGTCCCCGGAATCACCTCTTATCACGCAGCGGCTGCCCACGTCAATTTCTGTCTTCTCGAAGGCACGCAAAAGATGGCGGTGCTCCAATTAAGGGGCGACATGAAAGTGATCCGGGGGATTCTTAAATCCTTTGATTCGGTAGTTCTTCTCGGAGTGGCCGACCGACTCGAAGAGTTGGTAGGCCTTCTGGAAGAGGAGGGGTTGCTTGGCGGAGCGGTCTTTGCCTCTCATTTAGGAGACCCTCAGGAACTCGTCACAACGGATCTCAAAGGTCTTTTGAAGAAAGGGGTGCCCTACAAATCCCTCGTGATTGTAAACCGGAGCAGTTCTTTATAAGCGCGAAACCTCTTTCTACCTTCTCCAATCCAGCCATTTCACCGCCACGAAGAAACTGCTTTTACTCCGATGGCCGCCGCCTTTTACGACACGAGCCCGACGCTCTTGTAACGGGCGATTCGACGCGATCATCATCGCGCTAGCAGATAATTCAGCTTGAGCATCAACTGGCGGTCTCTGACAAACGGGGCACTTCCAGCATCGTTGCGCAATTCCTTGTAGACGACATAGAGGTCGCTGCCGGGACGATAAATGAAATTAAAACGGATGTTGGTGCTGATTTCGTGCGTGGAGGAGTTGTACTGGACGAGGCTCCGCAGGGTCATCCGCGGCGAGAAAGCCCAATCCAACCGGAGAATTCCCACATTCACCTCGAATGCGCCCCCCGGCAACTTTACGTCATTCCGCTTGTATTGCACCTCGGCCGCAAACTGGCTGCTGGCACGTATTCCAACCGTCGCATCGAGGTCTTTCCGCAATCCCCCAAAAAACGTCTGCGGGGAGTACCTAAACTGTTGGTAGACGCGTCGCGATGGATCACTGTTCAACTCGAAGACCCACTGCCCGAAGCGATAGCTGCCGGGGGGAATCGTCAGGTTAGGCCGGATCCGGAACGGCTTATCGAGTTCCTCAAGAAATCGGTTGTAGATGAAGTTGATATACGTGCCGTTCTCCATCCGGAATCCAACCATGTAATGGACTTTTCGGGTGACGAGGCGGTTATTCTGGTCGGTCGTGTAGGTCACGTTCACCATTGGCTCGACCATGCGGATATGATACTTCTTGGGGCGCGGTGTCGGTCCGATGTGGAATCTACTGGTCCGAATTCCCCGGCGTGGAACGAAGCCCACTTCCGCATTGAAGTTATCCTGGATATCAAGGTACTCGGCGTAGAGATTCCAGGCGGCATCCCGCCACCCGATGCGCCCATAAAACGCCATGTCCCCTTTTGTGATTCCGGGCGTGGACGTTTTGGCGACAAACGAATTGATCAAAAGATTGCTCCGAAGCGCTAAGGTTGCATCGGCCGCCATTGTTCGATTGAAACGAGACCCATTGGTGGACTCCTTATTGATGAAAATGCCTCCTACTTTTGAGCGGGATAGAAGGTCGCGACTGTAACGGGTCACCAGAAAGTTCTCACCGAGTTGGCCGAATGCTTCTGCGGTCTGGATGTTCATCAGGGCGATGTTGTTTCGGCCCACCTTCCCCGTCAGCCGTGCTCCACCGATGATTGGAATCACCTGGCCACTTTCCGACAGTCCCATTCGGCGGCTGAAGAAGAGGTCCGCTTCCTGGCGTTGGGTTCCGACCTTAAATTGTCCGGCGTTCTCGAGAAAGAAATCCCTCTTCTCGGGAAACAAAAGGCTAAAACGCGTCAGATTCACCTGTTGTTCATCCACCTCCACCTGCGCAAAATCCGTATTGAAGGTCAGGTCGAGGTTCATGCCCGAGCTAATGCCGTATTTCATGTCCAGCCCTAAATCCTTCAGGATGGACGTTTTCGTCTCAGCTCCTGCGCGGTCACTCCGCACTCCCGCAATTATGAACGGTTTGATGCGAAGATCCATGCCATGGGTCAACGAGCTCAGCCCGGTCAGCGTTCCCGCGAGGCTGACACGGGTTAGGGTGTACGGTTTAGGAATCGGGGCCCAGAATACCTGCTCATTCTTCCTTCGGATGCTCCGCATGAAGTTGATGCCCCACGTTTGCAAATCGCTCTGCCGGAAGCGGAGTGTCATCATGGGAATGGCGATCTCGGCTGTCCAACCATCCTTTGTACGCCGGGAAGCCACGGCCCACACTCCGTCCCAATTTCGGTTCACATTGGAATTGTTTCCACTCCGGCTCCCTTCCGCTTCCTCAAAAATCTGCTGCTCCAGCTTAGCTCCCAACGGGTTCGTAACAAACATGTAACCGGAGCGGGAATCGTTGAAGGTATCGATGATGACCTGAAAGTTGTCTTCATCGAACAGGCGGTCGGAATCGCGCCTCATCTCCGTTGCGATAACGCCAGCGGAATTGGAATCAAAGGCGTAGACGCCGATGAATAGACACCGGGCATCGTAGAGAATCCGCACCTCTGTCCGTTCAGTCGCCGGAGCGCTTTCCTTCGGCTCTTGCTGCGTAAACTGATCGATGAGGGCTGCGGACTGCCACACCTCGTCATCCAAAAATCCGTCGATATGGGGGCCCTTCTGCACGCGATGGGCCTCGATCACGTAGAACTCACGTTTGGCATGCTGCGCCGCATGAACAAGCGGTCCGACAAAGAAGAGGAGCAAGACGATACAGGGCAGAAGAGTGACAGCAACCTTGCTCGTTGTCATTGATCGGTGTCCTTCGACTTCCTTAGCCGCAACAGCAGCAGTTGAGTGTAGTCCCGACGATTGAGCGGCGGGTCATGCGCCTGTTTTTTTGGTAATGACTGCAGAAACCGCGTTTCATGGTGGAGAAGGTGCTAGTTTTTGCAAGAGGTTTCGCTGGCTCAGTAGGCGATTACACGAAAAGCAAGAGTTCCCAAGGAGAAAGCCCTCATTCTTGTACCCCGGTTCCTTTTCCGTTAAGTGCATGCCGAAATACACGCGATTGCTTCAACAAGCACCGGAAGCATGGATCAGCGAGGGCAGGATGCTGGCGATTAATCACCGGCATGCGCGCTGAATGTTGATTGGAGGAAGTTCAACTGTTTCCACCCCTAAAGATCCCATGCGAGGCGGATGCCAGTGAACTGGAAACGAGTTAATGGAGACCAAAAATTTCTGTTACTGATACGGATTTCATCTTTTGGAGTGGCACAGGACCCGCCTCTTAAGACCCGCTGATTATTCATGAATTTACTGTTATACTCTACCAGTGCCCCTTGAAACGGTTTATAGCCAGGATAAGGTTCAAAATGATTTGAGGTCCATTCCCACACATCTCCAAACATCTGCACCAATGAGCTTTCCCTATCTGATGCAGGAGCTGGATGAAATCTTCCAGCCTCGAAAAAATTGCCATCTTTGCGAAGAGCGGATTTTCTCGCTGCATGCTCCCATTCGCGTTCAGTTGGCAATCTTGCCCCTTTCCACCTTTCATATGTTTGTGATGTCCATTCAGCAAAAGCAGCTGCCTCATAAAAGCTCACATGGCAGACAGGTTCGTCTAAATCAACCTTTTGCATTCCAGAGAGTGTCCACACCATCCACTGTCCGTCCTTCTTTTCCCAGTAAAGGGGAGCTTCCCATCCCTTTTCTTTAATCTTTTCCCAACCATTTGCAAACCAGAGAAGCGGATTCTTGTATCCTCCATCATCTATAAATTCCATATATTCACGATTTGTTACAAGGCGATTCATAAGCTTGAAATCACAGAGATAATACTTGTGGACAGGCAGTTCACAGTCCCAGCACCATTCTTCTTCTATATTACCAAAATCATACAGACCAGCCTCAAAGGGTACAAACTGCGCCTTTGGAACCTCTATCGTGCGCGTATCCAACTGTCTTTCATGATACGGCCTGCGCAAATTTGGAGAAAGTCTCGCGAGAATATGTTTAATTTCCGTAACAAAAAGCTCTTGATGCTGTTGCTCGTGGTGAAGACCGATAATTATGATTGATTCTAATTTTCTAAATGTTTCCTCGGAAGCATTAAGAATAACATTTGCCATCCTACTATCACTACTATCAATAGATTTTCTATATCTTAAAATCTCCTCGGTTGTTGGCCTAGTGAGTTTCCCACGGTCGCTTCGCGGAACTCTATCACCTAAAGATTCATAATAAGAATTGAGAACATAATCAAATTCTCTATCTTGTATCTTATATTCGCCAGCAGCCTCCAACACATTTCGTGCGAAAAACCAACTTGTATGCCCAAGATTCCACCATGGCGGACTCACATCATCCATTGTTTGGATGCGATAATCCTCTGGCTGGAGTGGTGTAGTCATCTCTATGCTCGTCTGCCTTACCTTCCTGTATTTGTCAAGAAGCTTATCCCGTTCCATGTTCTTAAATTAAGAGGTAAAAATTATTTAACCGTTTTCTGAAATGGCCTGATTAGGAAGCATTAGGAAGCTAACGATTATAGCTGTCATCTCTCTCTTTTAACTTTGAAACTTTTTGAAACTATCAAATTTGAATAGTACTGAATTAAAAAGTCAGGCGCTCCCTTAGTACCAAAGGGATGAATTTTGGTTAACATCCTGCACTCAAGACAATCTGTTTCTAAACAATATTGTCCAACAAGGAACTTCCCTTCTTTAGTAACCTCACATCCACATTTCAATTTGACCATTTTTTCACACCCACAAACTCTTATTCTCAAACGCTCCTTTTGGGCTGTAACCTGCCTATCAGTAGGTCCTCATGCATTTTTTTACTACCCTTGCGAATTAGAGTCTGAAGCCTCCGGTAACTGGAGGGTCAAGAAAATTTTTAACAACATAAAGAGTGGAGCGAATTTATATAGGCTCGTCCCTTTTGATCATCTAATCTTTCGCCGCGAAAGGTGCTCTTTTAGAAGTAAAGCGTCGGACCAGATGGTTCTGTTTTGTCAACCTTAATAGCTTGGATCAAATTGTTTTTTCGATCTTCAACGCATTTTAATCAGGAGTGGCAGGATCAAGTCGGTAATTTGCTGTAAATTTGCTTTGTGTGGGATCGGGTTCATGCCCCGGGGTTTAATCAACTATTGCAGGGCTGAAAAACAAGCAGGTCAAACGCTTTTCAGGGGAGCGACTCATTTTTGCTGCTCACTCATCAAGCGCTTCTGCTCCGCCATTGTCCACTCACAAATCGCTCTGATGTCCTGCTGAGTCAGGTGAGCTTTATCGTGCATCCACAAATAGGGTTCAAGCGGCATCTCACCCTTTTCCACTATTTCACATATCTCCTCAAACAGGCTGATTTGCTTTTCCTGGTCGTATTGAGCCCAATCTGACAAATTTATGTGACTGCGACCAAAATTGACATGATCGATCACAAACCAAGAAATGGGAGCCAGGTTACTGTACCAGGGCCACTGAGTCTTGTGAGAATGGCAGTTCTGACAGGCGCGCTCGAAGATCGCATTGATTTCTGGAGGGATTTGCACGTGTGCCGCGATGGTTCGCGGTGGGTTTATGGGAGGATTCGTCTTTTCAGGCCCGAGGAATTGAATGAATATGAAAAGGGTAGGAACTGCAATCGCCAACCACCTCAGTGTCTTCACGGCCTATTCTCCTGGCCTGACCTCGGAGCTTTCTCTACGTGAACTATAACAAACACTGAGGAGTCTATGCCTTTGGCTATCGGCGAGCCAGCCACTATAAGATTCCGCACCAGTGGAGCACGTAGCTCGGGGCTTTGACAATGTTCTGATCAAGCTTGCTCATCTCCTTTTCCATCTTCTTCCTCCTGACCTATCTGACCCTTCTGGAGCGGGATAAGCGGGGAGAGCCTCGCTACCCTAAGACCAACAGCGGCAAACACGCAGGTTTACGCGCCACAAATAGGCTCACAGCAATTATCACGCCTCTCATGTTCCCTTTTCGACTTTGTAGCAGGCTGGTATGTCGTAGGCCCACAGATAGGCTCACAGCATTGATCTTTTTGAACCTTTACCGCGAATTCCTCCTCCGGACTACAGTAAACCGATACATAACTATCAGCTCCTTCGAGAGTTTCCCCCAAAATTGATTTTAATGCAGCCTCATTTCGAACTTCGCCAGCAACGTTTTCGCTGGGTTGAGGCACCATCCACCGCGCAGGCCCGCGATCCTGGCTAGCACCTTGCGTTCGGTTGATTTTCGAAGCGAACTTCACACTCCAGGTCGGCTGCTCTAACCTTCCTGGCAGG
>JALLOM010000460.1 GCA_027717865.1 Acidobacteria bacterium AH-259-O06
AAACTTCCCACCGGCTCCAACGAGGAGCGTGATCAAGAGGGCAAACTGCTCCCGCCGTCGCTTCAACCGGGATCCGGTTCCACCGACGTGCTCTTCGCGGTGGCTGGCTCCCACGTCGTCCAAAAGTTCACAGTGAACGTAAGCGCCACCTACAAGCTCAACACAGAGGGGACTCAGGACGTCAAGCGAGGGAATCTGTTTGAGCTGCGCTCATTGATCAACTACCGATTCTGGCAGGCGCCGTATCCAGGACCGGAGCTGTGGTTGGGGCCGATCTTCTCCTATGAAGTCTTGCAGCGCGATCGCGTAAACGGCGTGCCGGCGCTCAACAGCGGGGGACGGCAATTTTTCACGGGTCTGTTCATCCTGTTTGACCCGAAACCCGATTGGCTCTTCAACTTCAATGTCGAATTCCCAGTCGTCCAGGATTTAAACGGGACCCAGTTGGGTCTCAAACCTCGCATCAGTTTCGGGGTCATCAAGCAGTTATTTTTCGGGAGTTAGTAAAACAGAGGTATTTATTTTATGGGCTACAAAGGCCATTTCGTTGGAGTGTTCGTGTTGGGTATCAGCCTCGCTGTCGGTTTGCCGTCGCTTTTTTCCCAATCCGAGAAATCGGAAGGCTCGCTTGAGGGAGTTTGGGCGGGATCCTGGAGGGCGCGAAAAATGGGGATGGGCAACCCGATCAAAATCGAATTCAAACGCCGGAACGGAAAGCTAATCGGGATAGCCCACGTCAGGGGTGAGTCTTACGAGCTTGAGAGTCTTAAGTTTTCGCCGGCAGCGAAAAAGCTATCTTTTGAACTTCCTTACAGCAATCCTGATTTGGGTAAAGACGTTCGTTACAAAGCACAAGTCAAGTGGGAGGGTAATACAATCACCGGGACGTGGGAACACGAACAAAGTGAAGGGACGTTTAAGTTGACTCGGCTGGCGGATACTAAACGAGAAGGAAGCGGCCCTTCTCCAGCAACTCAGTCGATTTCTGAACCGAGTTGAAGGTTCGCGAAACATTTGTGGCAGTACTATTCCAGGAGAAGATCTGCTTCCACGGATTGTTTTTCCGCTTTCACAACCGATTTCCGGTAGTCCGGCACTTAACCTTGCCTGTCCTTCTCGACTTTGTAACTGCCGACGAGCTATCCGGCCTTTCTTGGCGGAGGCGTTGAAAAGGACCACTCTTCACAGCGTATGCGAGGCCACTAACACACTCCTTCCGCTCGGTGGGAGAGGGGAAAGGGGCAGCCCAGCAGAAAATTCTTGGAAGTCATTGAGACCTTCTTTCGTGGTCTCGAGAATCGCGACAGACTCACTGGTCGAAGCATCAGGCACGTTTACACCGAGGACTTCCGGGGTTTTTCCATTCGCGTCGTCCCAGAAATAGGAGCAGCTGATATAGTGGCTGATGAAGTGATCAGGGTTGAGTCTGACCTGCTGGTTTCTATTCCCCTCCCCAGAAGGGTTAGAAGGCGCCTCCTCCAGGTAAGGGGCCTGGAAATGGTGGCGGAGATGACGGTACTCAACCTAGTCGGGTAGTTCCCATGGGTGTGGACAGAATCGGTGCTGATCTGAGCACCACCGCAAACATCGATGGAAGCCATAAAAGAGTGGATGTGGATATAGCTGTCCTGGAACAGGATCCTCGATATTATTACGGGATTGGTGGCTGATTTACAACGAGGACACCTGAACAATGCTCTTGAAAAAGCAAATTCCTAGTCGCGCAAGTCGCGCAAAATTTTTTCTTGGCCCTCCAGTAACGGGAAGCTTTAAACTCCGACAGAAAGGAGTAGTTAAAGTGTCGAATAAGGACTTGCTCATAGGGGAGGTGGCAGCCAAAACAGGCCTCAACCCCAAGACCATTCGATACTACGAGGAAGTGGGCTTGATCCCCAAGCCCAGAAGGAGGCACACGGGCTATGCTTCTGCGGGCTACAGGCGCTATTCGGGGCAAGATGCTGAACGTTTGCGCCTCGTCAAAGGGGCGCGACTGCTGGGTTTGTCCCTGGCTGAGATTAGGCAGCTTCTATCTTCCCTGACTTCCTTGAATGGACGAACCGACCGTCACCGCCTCGATCTGGTACTGGGGGAGAAGCTGGCTGCGATCGACACCAAAATGAAGGACCTTCAACTGTTGCGGGATCGACTTGAGCACATCAAGGACGTGATCTCCCAGGAAAAAGTGGAGGCACAAGAAAACTGCTGCGACCCGCTCTGCGGGCCGGACATTTGCCCTCCGCCGGTGGTCAAAATAGAGGTCCGCCAGCGGGACGAGGCAAAGACAAAAAATACTTCTGATCGGAGGTAAGAGTCAT
>JALLOM010000461.1 GCA_027717865.1 Acidobacteria bacterium AH-259-O06
GGCCAACAACTTTCGCGGGAAAGGCCAGCGGATTGACGTACAGGTGCTGACTGGAACACGGACAAGCCAGTTCAGGTTCGCCTTTACTGAGCCCTATTTTCGGGACACCCCGCTAACCCTGGGCTTGTCGGTTTTTCGCCAGCGTCTGCGCTTCGACACGTTTACCAGTTTCTTTGGATTGGGTCTCGGGCGCGACAATCTTGAATTGTTCACCCAAAGCAGCACCGGATTTACCGTGTCGGGAAGCTATCCGTTGTGGCGCTGGACGAGGGTGGGCCTGACCTATTCATATCAGAATATTAGCATTAGTGATGTCGACGAGCGCTTCCGCGGTTTTGCCTTCAACCAGCTCCTGGGATTTACGCCGGGCGGGGGTTTTGACCAGGCCCGCAAAGGACTCAGGCGGAGTGAGATTACACCGAGCCTTGTTTACAACACCAAGAATCAGTTCTTCGGTGCAACCCAGGGGAGCCAGCTTAGCCTCCAAGTGCCCATTTCCGGAGGGCCCTTGGGCGGAACCTTTAACATCATTCGACCCACCGTCGAGTACCAATATTTCATGCCGGATCGGTTTTTGAGCGGAGGTCGCCATACGCTGGCCTTTCGGGTTCAGTTCATGCACGTGTTTCCTTTTGGACAATTGGAGACGGGCGATCCAATGACGGTGCCCTTTTTCGAGCGCGTATTTTCGGGAGGCGAATTTACGCTGCGCGGCTTTGATCTTCGGTCCGTCAGCCCCCTGGCAATCACGCGGACTGCGCAGCTGGACCCGGCAGGCAATGCGATCATCGATCCTGCTACCGGACTGCCCGCCATCTCCGAAAATGTCATACCAGTGGGCGGAGATACAAGCATTGTCGGGACAGTGGAATATCGCATTCCTCTGGTGGGACCATTGCAGGTGACTCCCTTTCTCGACTTCGGCACCTCCACCGTACTCAAGAAGGGCGGCCTGCGTCTCTTTGGTCGTAACACGCTTGTTGACGTTGTGGACAGCACCAACAATGTTTACAGAGCCTCGACAGGTGCGGAAATTCAGTTCCTGATGCCCATGATTAACCAGCCCTTCCGCTTGATCTTTGCTTATAATCCACTGATCCTGGATTCGAGTGTGGTGCTAAACGGCATACGGTTTCCTCTGAGAGAGCCGAGGAAAAACATTAAATTTTCAGTAGGATATAGCTTCTAATCCGCCACTGGACTGGAGGAGCGGAGACGGCGAGATGGAAAGAGAACGATATTTCTAATCATCAAGCATTGCTTCCTCGGCTCTGAAGCGGCCTTCGCTGAGGAGGCGGTTGAGTTTGTCAGATAGTACTTTTTTTGGAGCCACACCAAACACCTGATCTACTACCTGACCATCCTCGAAGAAGAGTAGCGTGGGGATGGAACGGATGGCAAACTGCATGGCGATGCTTGCATGCTCGTCAATATCTAACTTGCCCACTTTGGCGCGTCCCTCGAAATCAACAGCCAGCTCTTCAATCACTGGCGCGATCATGTGGCACGGTCCACACCAGCTGGCCCAGAAATCGACCACAACGGGCTGTGTGCTTTCAAGCACTTCACTCTGGAAGTTCTCCACGGTTAGCGTAATAGATTTAGTTTCGTTTGCCATTGTCTTCTTTTCAGATTCAATTTGCTTCTCCGAGTCCCAAAGATACGCCGAGGGAGTCAACGCGAGACTGATAACGAACGCTTTCCCCAGAAACATGCCCAGCGCGATTTTCTTCCAAGATTTCATCTTTACATTCTCCTTTCTTACAAATTCTGAGCGGCATACTGTGACAAAGCTCAGTTAATAATGTGGTCTCTCTCGAATCGAATCACATCAACCTTTCGGATAGCGCTGGTCACCACTCCGTTGCCAAACTCCAGATGCAGGCCCCAAGCTGCCACAATGTCCAGCTTGATCGCACTGCCACCCCAGGTACAGCCGGTAATGGTCGTTCTCAATGGCGACAAGCCTTTACGATCAAACCAGCCGCCAGAGACAGAATAAAAACCGTCCTCGAGCACACGGATCGAGTAGGTCGAGTTGGCGGTGGTCACCCGTACACAATCTCCAAAATCTAACTCGGCCTTATACACGGCTCTTAATCGATCCGCCTGCTCAACAATGGCTCCGAGAGTGCGATCCAAACCTGTCATGGCGTTTGATCGTCTTCTTGTTTTCATGCTGACCATTTTATTGGGATTGAAAAAGCCCCTAAGGGCCGTTACCAAAGCATGAAAAATTGACGCAGGGAAACCGATCAGCAAACTACTTGAGTCACAACTCCGAGCGCTGGATGGTAAGGTTGCACTTCG
>JALLOM010000462.1 GCA_027717865.1 Acidobacteria bacterium AH-259-O06
TGCGGACTAAACCCCTTTTCGTATAGAATCCCCCCACCATGACTCTCGAAATCGGATTTCTCTTCTTCTTGTTGATAGTAATGGTCTATCTGTTTTTGACCGAGAAACTTCCTGTCGATCTCACCGCTTTCCTGGGTCTGGTTATCCTCATTCTCACCGGTTACCTCACGGCGGAAGAGGCATTCACCGGATTTTCTTCGTCGGCCGTGATCACCATGCTTTCCATCTTTATCGTAAGCGGGGCACTTCTTCACACCGGTCTTGCCGATCTCATTGGCGGGCGGATCCATGCTCTGGTGGGCAGTCGTGAAGTCCCTTTGATCGTGACGGTTATGTTGGTTGCCGGCGTACTCTCCGCTTTCATGAACAATATTGCTGCGACAGCGGTGCTCATGCCGGCCGTTGCCAGTATAGCGCGCCGGTCTCGACTTTCCCCCTCTCGTCTTTTCATGCCCCTGTGCTTCGGAGCGATCCTGGGAGGTACGACCACGTCTGTTGGAACGCCTCCCAACATTATCGCCGTATCGATGCTTCGGGAACGCGGTTTGGAACCTTTCAGCCTTTTCGATTTTACGCCTTTAGGTGCCGTTCTCCTGCTCACCGGTATTGGCTTCATGACCACTGTCGGACGGAGACTGCTTCCTGCCCGGGAAATCCATCTGGCCTCAACCGAGACACGGGATCTGGCGCAAGTTTACCAGCTTCATGAACAACTCTTTTCCATTCGCATCCCGGAAGACTCACGCCTTCACGGTCTCACCCTAGGTGAGACTCGGTTGGGAACGGCCCTGGGTGTTCAGGTGGTTGCCGTACTGCGCGGTGGACGACGGCATTTGGCCCCGGGGGCAGAATCGGTTCTCAAGAGCGGAGATGTCCTCCTTGTGGAGGGCCGGCTCTCAGACTTGAAGGAGCTTTTCCGGGTCCAGGGTGTAGAGGTGCAAAAGACCAGTGCCGGCGAGCTTCCCAGGCCTACAAGAGGAGTGAGTGGGATTCGGGCCGGCCTGGCCAGTGAATCTCCACTTCTAGGAAGGAGCTTGCGGGAATTGCACTTCCGGGAGCGATTTGGTGTGGTTGTCGTCGGCATTCAGCGCGACGGCGAAATCTTGCGAGATCAGCTGGCTCAGGAGATCCTTCGAGAAGGGGATGAGATTCTAGCGCTCGGCACCCGACCTCAACTGGAGGAGATCGCTTCCCATCCCGACTTCGTGGTACGCGAAGTGGGGCTGTCTGCGGTCCAACAGCTTCAGGAATATCTCTTCTTGATCCGTATTCCCGAAGGCTCGCCTCTTGAGGGATCTACGTTGGGCTCCAGCCGGATTGGTGAACTGGTGGGCCTCACCGTGGGAGGGATCATTCGCGCGGGAGAAACACGTCTGGCTGTTTCGCCGGACGAAATTATCCGCCTGGGAGACCGTCTCCTTGTCGCGGGTGAGCCGTCGCGGATCCTCAGCCTTTTGGAGCTGGGCGACGTGCAAGTCGATTCCGAAGTGGGTGAGCCGACGCTTGAATCTGATGATGTGGGGGTAGTAGAAGCTGCGGTGGCACCGCGCTCCGCAGTGGCAGGGCGAACTTTGCAGCAGCTTACCTTTCGGGAGCGTTACGGCCTACAGGTCCTGGCCATTTGGCGGGAAGGAAAGCCGATCCGTACCAACCTGGCCACTCTAGCCCTTCGCTTCGGCGACGCACTCCTGCTTCAAGGTTCGCGGGAAAGGATTCGTCAACTCGCTGCCGAGCCCGATTTCGTGGTTCTATCCCACACGGCCCAGGCGGCCCGGAGAATCAACAAGGCACCTTTTGCTTTGGGTGGCCTCCTGCTGATGATTGGACTGGTTGTGACCGGTTTCCAGCCAATCCACGTGGCTGCTTTTTCAGCGGCCACACTGGTCCTTTTAGCAGGGGCACTGACGATGGAGGAAGCCTATCGCGCAATCGAATGGCGAGCTATTTTCCTGGTGGCCGCCATACTTCCGGTGGGATTCGCGATGGAGAGGACCGGTGCGGCCTTGCTTCTGGCCACGACCGTTACCGATCTGGCCGGACCACTCGGACCCCATGTTGTTCTGGCTGCCCTGCTTACCCTCTCGAGCCTGCTCAGCCAGGGTCTTGACGGTGCGCCGACCGTGGTTTTGCTCACCCCGGTTGTGATCCAGGTCGCCGAGCAACTTAGCCTCAGTCCTTACCCGATCATGATGGGGGTGAGCCTCGCAGCCTCGGCGGCTTTCATGACCCCCTTTAGTCACAAGGCCAACCTTCTGGTGATGGGGGCCGGCGGGTATCGCGCCGTCGACTATTTACGG
>JALLOM010000463.1 GCA_027717865.1 Acidobacteria bacterium AH-259-O06
CGCCCGAAGGTCATGTGAAGGTGATGGACTTTGGGTTGGCCAAGCGGCTTGTGCCCACTGAAGGTATCGGGAGTCAAGAGCAGACCATTACCGCCAGTCTGACAAAAACCGGTGCCACTTTGGGAACGCTGGCCTACATGTCTCCGGAGCAAGTGCGAGGGGAAGAGGTGGATACCCGGTCGGACATTTTCTCCTTTGGGCTGGTGCTCTATGAGATGCTCACTGGCATAGACCCTTTCAAGAAACCTCAGCCCCTGGATACGGCCAGTAGCATCCTCAAAGAAGATCCGCCTCCCTTATCTCGCTACATAAATGAGGTTCCTCCAGTTCTTCAGCACACCGTGAAAAAGATGCTGGCCAAGGAGCCGGAGCGGCGTTATCAGCATATTGATGAATTGCGGATTGATCTGGAAGAGCTGAAGCAAGAGTCGGACTCCGGCAGGCTGTTTCCTGGACTGCCTCCTGCAGCGGAGGCCGTGCCGCTCGTGCCTCGCCGTAAGAATTGGGAACGCCTATCGTGGATGCTGGCGACCGTCACCTTACTACTTGGGGCGCTGACCTTGGCTGTTGTTCATTTCAGCGAGTTAGCAGAGGAAGGACGCGCCGTGCGCTTTTCCGTGTCCCTACCGGAGAAGATTAGTTTTACATCGTTGGACTTGCCCGCCATTTCGCCGGACGGTCGGCATATCGCCTTTACTGGTGCGACCGCAGAGGGTAAACGGCTACTGTGGGTCCGCTCGCTCGATTCCTTAACCGCCCGATCACTGACCGACACGCAGGGCGCCACTCTTCCCTTCTGGTCACCGGATAGCCGCTTCATCGGATTTTTTGCCGGTGCAAAGCTCAAGAAGATTGAGCACTCCGGGGGCCCCGCACAAATACTCTGCGATGCTCCAAGAGGTCGGGGTGGCACCTGGAACGGCGACGGCGTCATCCTTTTTACACCGACATCTAGAGACCCGCTTTATAGTGTTTCAGAGGCAGGCGGCGTAGCCACGCCAATGACGACACTCGAAAAATCGCGTGGTGAACTCTCTCATCGGTGGCCCTACTTCCTGCCCGACGGTCGTCACTTCCTGTATGCCGCGGAAGGTCCGCAGGAGCGGCAAGGGGATGTTTACCTTGGATCATTTGACTCCAAGGATGTAAAGCAAGTTTTGAGCGATTACTCAAACACGACGTACGTCCCGCCGGGATATCTCCTTTTTCTGCGTGAAGGCACTCTGATGGCACAGGCCTTCGATGCCAAGAATTTGCAAATTATGGGCCAGGCCTTTCCCGTGGCCGAGCAGGTGGGCTATTCCGCGATTTTCGGTGTGGGACACTTCTCCGCTTCCGAGGATAAAGTGCTGGTCTATCATCAAGGTGTTGGCGTAAGGCAGACACAACTGGTCTGGGTGGATCGCGAGGGGCATGAGGAGCCCTTGGCTGCGGAGCCAGGCCGTTACTTTGGGCCGCGGGTCTCACCCGATGGTGCGCGTCTGGCTTTCTCCATCGATGACCCGGGCAACACCGACATGTGGATCTACGACCTGAGACGCGAGACATTCACCCGGCTCACCTTCGATCCGGCTATGGACGACAGACCGCTGTGGACGCCCGATGGTCTGCGGGTGGTCTTTAGATCAACCCGCGATGGGGGAGCGAGCAATCTGTTTTGGAAGGCAGCTGACGGGACGGGTCAGGTCGAGCGCCTTACGACGAGCCCAAACTATCAAGACCCCGATGCGTGGTCGCGCGACGGAAAGGGGCTGGTTTTCCACGAAGCCAATTCTTCGGGAGTTGTGGCTGGTGGGTTCGATTCCCCTGAAACATCGGGGGACATTAGCGTGCTGTCGATGGAGGGTGAGCCCATCTCAGAGCCGCTTCTCCAGACGCAGTTTTCTGAAGGCGGTGCGGCGATCTCCCCCGATGGCCGGTGGATGGCCTATCACTCCGATGAGACGGGGCGGCAGGAAATCTACGTTCGGCCTTTCCCCAATGTGGAAGAAGGAAAGTGGCAAATCTCAGGGGATGGGGGAATCTCACCCCTCTGGGGACCAAAGGGGCGCGAGCTATTCTATCGCAATAGCGGGGCGATGATGGTGGTCCGCATCGAAACCGAGCCCACCTTCGTGCCCGGGAGCCCCGAGGTCATATTCACGGGAGCATACATTTCTCATCCCAGCCGATACTACGATATTTCTCCCGACGGCCAGCGGTTCGTGATGATCAAGGAAGCCGAGCAGGCAGAGGAGTCATCAGCTCGAACGCAATTGATCGTCGTCGAGAACTGGTTTGAAGAACTGA
>JALLOM010000464.1 GCA_027717865.1 Acidobacteria bacterium AH-259-O06
GCCAATGCCCCAGAGTCAAGCGGCTGTTTAATGTTGTCAATCACAATGGCCGCTACGCCCTCCCTTAACGACGCAGTGATGCGTTTCCGCCATTCGGCTTCGTCTGCGGACTGCGGGATAAACTTTAAACTCAATCCGAGAGATGAGCTGAGGCACCCATCAACCAACAGCCCCTTGCCGCTTCCAGGAGTAGGAGATTCGACTAAGTGGTTCGGGGTTGCGCCTTTGATCAGGTCACGAACGTAGGGCAGCAACATCATGGCGATTGCGTGGGCACGGTCTGCCTGTGCCACGAACGGAAAGTCAACCAGTAAATTATCGAATATGAGACTTCTTGCCTGAGTGATTTGTGCTTGGGTTGGCCGTTCCGGTACCTGCGGAATGGTAAGCCCGGCAGCTGGTTCATAGTAGACGTGCGCTGCTGGATGGTAGCCCGGTTCAGTCTGCAACGTGGAGTCAGGGGCGAACACCGGAACCTCTGTGATTCGATATAGCACCGGTAAGGGGGCATCTGCCGTCGCCAGCATGTTGCGGATTATGGGCATTGGTGGGTGGGCTGGCCGCGTGCCGCCCCCCGAGTCACGGCGAACCCACTTAGCTGCACGGTCTACCTCATTTCTCAACATATCCCGGCTGAGATTGTTCACAACTAAAGCGCCCACATCATTGTGTTCCAGGCGTGCCGGAGAGTCGCCGTAACGAAAAAGGTACTCCGGGCTATTGAACTCCTGTAATGCGGCCCAGGATTCACCAGTAACCTCCGAAAGGTCCTGGTTTCCGGCATCTATCTCAGGTCGGCACTTCTTCTGTCTCTTCGGCCCCGATTGTTTCGGCGTAACTGTTTGGGGAGACTCTGTTTTTTCTTCTACTGTTGGACTAACTTCTTCTACTGGTGTGATGGCCCGACCATTCTCAGGGTTTTCAATAGAAGCAGCATCGGCCTCACGCTGCCTCCTTGCGAGTTCGCCAAGATTTACGAGATTTACTGGATGCGCAATGGCGGCAACCGCTGGCGCCTTGCTGCCATCAGTTCGAATGGGAATGATTGAGACCCCCGCCTCAACGAGCCGTAAAGCTTCACTCGCCAAGTCTTGATCGCCCGTCTTAGCAAAATCCCGAGGCTTCAATGATACGCGCCTGGCTGGAGTGCTCTTGTTATTCACGGGACATCTCCGGGCTCACAGAAAATTTAGGCTTACCACTACCCTGGGGGGACACATCAACCGTAAAGCTCTGAGTCGGCCCGTGTGCTACACCTTCTCTTGAATGGCGCAGGCCGGTCTCACAGTGAACCTGAACTTGATGATGCTGCTCTGTTCGATTAACAGAGATCGTGAAATCATAACCCTCTATCTCTGCGTCCTCCTTACCGGGACGGTCGATCATCAAAGATGTGCAAAGATAAATCCAGTGCCATGAATGACTTATAGGTCATGGTTGGGCCTCTCATAAACCCAACTGCGCCTTCAGGAATGATGGGCTCAATCACCCATGCGGGCTCAACCTCCCAGTCTTCAATCTCGCTGGCATCCCAGATCTTCCAACTTCCGGGGTGATCGTTTTTGGATGCGATGTTGTGTTCTCGATTCTTCTCACTCATCAGCTAAGATCCCTTGTCGTCCCTGAGTGGGCGGGTGATGATTAGCAGGTCTCCTCTGTAAATGGCAGTTGATATGACATCCCTCCCTCCTTCTGTGATTTTGGCAATCTCACTTTCAAGGTACGCCTCGTCACTTTCCCACGAGTGTCCGTGGTCGTAGAGCGGTATAATCCTCACTGTAAGTCTCTTATTCATTTTTCTCCTCCAAGCTCATTCTCGTGCTTCTTTGGGCGAGGTAAGGCAGACTTGATCCTTAATACTGCATCGGCCTCGTTATGAAGATCGTGGTCTGACAAGAAGAAGACCACCCTCCCTAAGAGAAAATGTACTTCTCTAAGATCCTGCTCTAGTTTCGTTAATTTGGGCATGTGACCAGACTAACGAAGGCTACAGGACGACGTAAATAGCGAGTAACTTTGAACTCGCAACTATAAGTTTTTCAGGTGGTTATAGGGTGTGATTTTGAGATGCGGTAACTTATGGTAACTCTGACAGAGCGCTCCCCACGGTAGAAAAGAGCTTCTTGACTCGACCAGCAAGTCTGGGGTGTCTCAGTGCATCTAGAAAGGTCAAGTTATAAGCTTTTACATCTGTTTCCCACTCTTTCAATCGGAGGTCCGAGCGCGTATCAGGATTGTCATCAAGTGCTTCGGCGATTGCTATATGGAGATGGCCATAAGGGATTT
>JALLOM010000465.1 GCA_027717865.1 Acidobacteria bacterium AH-259-O06
CCCGCATGGTTGCTGGCTCCCTTTCCCTCAAATAACTGTCCCGTAAATCATCTGTTTTTTTGGACATGAAGTTCTCTGGGAAATCTTGCGATTGGCTGTAAAAGTGGCAACGGACTGTGATGGTGCAACATGCTTGTACAAAGGACATTGTTTCAAGCTCTTATTCCAGCTAGAATTTCAGAAGTTATAGGAAAGGAGAACTCCTGTGCCGTTCCGAGAAGGCCCAAGCGTGAGATATCCTTTAGCCCTTCTCTCTCGCTCCAGGTCACGCATTTCGCCTTGACCACTACCGCGACGTGACAAACCCCAGAACGTTAATCCCGCACCGGCTACTGCGCCTATGATGCCGCCCCAGCGTTTCCCCTTGTTTGTCTCTGAGATCTCAATAGTGAGTCCCGAGAATGGGTCAAATATTGAAACGGATTCTTTTGCAGTCGCAGTAAGGTATATTCCGAGCCCTGTCACTCCTCCGCCGGTGATTGCGAGGATAAGGCCAGATGATTTCTTAGATTTTGCTGAGTCCAATCGCTCCTGCCATAAGGTACGTTCGAGTCGCGTCGATGGAGCCGCAGGCTCAGGTTTTGCAGGGGCTAGGGACGGAGTTGGAGGAGTCGGGGGTTGAGCCGATGGGGGACCCGCCTGTAGCATTGCCCGGATAGTCCTCTCGCTTACCCCGGCTTCCTTAAGCTCGATAAGATCCTGGGTGCTAAGGCTGAACTCTGTCGGAGTAGTACGGATCTTTTCGATGATGATTGACTCACCTAGTCCAGCCCTTACCATCTCAATTATGTCATCGTTGGTGATTTTTTCAGGTACCTGAGCATATAACTTGCCGCCGGGCGTCAAAACACAGGCAAAAGCTAAGAAAGCAAGAAGCATGCGGATGTTTTTCATAGCCCCCCTCCTTGGTTGACAAGTCTTAAGGATACTCTCTTTTTAATAAGAGAAACACAAGTAAAGTCAGCGACAGGTCGGGTATTGACTTGTCGCTACGCGGCTGGTCCCAAGGCAGTTCCATCCTGATGGATCAACTCACGGGGTTGATCCCGCCAGATGATCCAGTCACCGACTTTGAGGTTGAGGGATTCTCTTTGCCAGGACATCTAGACTATCTTTTTCATTCAAGCCGGTTCCCGCTAACTGGGGAGGCCGGGGCGCGCGGACTCATGACTTGAGTAGCTTCTTCCTGGCCCTGTCCCGGCTCATCAGCTCCTGCTCCAGCTCATCTATCTCCTCATAGGAAAGCCCTTTCAGCTTGTCCACCTCCGCCTGCAAGTGTAAATGTGCGTGCTGATGCGAGACCTCTCTAGCCTTGGGGAAAGCACCGTACAATTTTAGCGTCGTATCGGCGGCACGCAGGCGGGTTGGGTGGTCTGCACCCGTCTTGCTTTTGTCGGCCGTCAGGCCATCCTTAACCGCTCGCAGTGCGTGTTCCGGCTTCAAATCGACCTTTTCCATGAGCTTATTGATCTCCCGGCTGATTATAGGTTTTTGTAGGTTCTCGATGGCGATCTGATTAGCCGTGTTGTAATCCTCCGTATCATAAGCCTCCAGCGCAGCCTTGACACCGTTACCACCATTATCTATATATTCGGCAATAAAGTGCTGCTGCTTGCACGTGGGCCTCTTTCCCATCACCTAATTCTAACATATACGGCTCACCCCAACTTAGTTACCGTTGCTTTTCCTCATCCGATAATGTCCCTCGAATACAAAATTGCCAATTTTCAAGGAAAATCCCGATTCAATTTTTCCAGTAATTGGCCGGAAGCTGCAAGGTAGCTTAATTTTCATATTTTTCTAACCTGTTTATTATCAGTCGTTTCGTCTGGTGTAGGACACGAGGGACATTTCAAAAACAAACTTTTCCCATGCGTGCGCGCGCGTGGGTAAAGTTTGTCCTCAGGATGTCCCGCATGTCCCACACAGTCGCCAGGACGATGATAGAATGGAAAGTCAGGACACCCGGCCCGCACACATATGAGCGGTGTGGCCTGCCATTGCTTGCCCAATCGTGGGCCCGCCGGGTCTGTTATTTCGTCAGGTAAGTGACGGCATGACCAATAAAATAAACAAAATCAACCACTCAAAAAACCCTCCCCGTTGTCCAGATTGCGGAACCGAGAGAAACGCAAGATTCGTCAAACGTGATGGCAGGTGTGTAGCTATAAGGTGTATTGCCTGTGAGAAATATTCCTCTTGTTGTCCAGAATGTGGAACCTCCAAAGTAAGGTGCACGAAAGACCAGGGCGCTCTCGAGTGTGTGCTGTGTAATACAGTT